>DATMOZ010000159.1:0-7447 GCA_035567995.1 Acidobacteriaceae bacterium | reverse complement strand
CCATCGCCTCGAGAGTCTTCAGAACCATCAGGGAAAGCGTCCCTTGCCGCACGTCCGTTTTATCGCCCATTTCTCACCTATTGCCTGGCCATAGGAATACTGCCACCCTTTCTATGGGAAAGCAATAGAGGAGGTGCATAGAAATCTCAGATTTTTTGCAGGAACGGTCGGGTGGTCTGGCTTCACGGTGGAAGCCGTGGGATTACCAAAAAAAGCTTGTCATCCTGAGCCGAAGGCGAAGGACCTTGCGCTTTCTCTCCCGGCCACAAGATCGGGTGCCCCATCCTTGCGCAGCAAGGGTGGGACTGAGACTCTCGCCTTCCCGGTGGAAGGCACCGGCTTTAGCCCGTGCATAAGCTCGCGACAAACAAGAGGGCTTTAGCCTCGGCGTTATTTTTCCTTAGCCGAAGAATGCTGCTTTTTCTTCTTCCTCGCAGCCAGCTTCTGCGCCGCAAGCGCCGCTTGCTCGCGAATCTTCTCTTCGGCCGACAGGCGAGTAGCTTCGTGACTCGTAAGGTGATCGGTCTTATCGGGCTTTACTGACGCAGACAGATGCGCATGCTCGGGCAGGTTGCGAAATTCAGCAGCGCGGATTCGGGAATCGTCTGGCATACATTGTTCCTCTTCACATTGAGATGCTCGGAAGAGTCCAGCGCACCGCTATTACAGTCCGCCCTGACCAATATCCATCGACTCCGCAATTGAACTGCGCTCGCTGATGTACTCCTCGATAACGCGATCGAGAATTCCCTTGGCAGAAAGAATGTATTCCACCGCATCACGGCCCGCACCGCGGCCACCCGCATGCGTTGTGACGTAGTGCGCCGCCGCCTTTACCTGCTCCCTCGCATCGGCGACCGCGATCGCCAGCCCGCACTCACGCATCACCGGCAGATCGATCACGTCATCGCCGACATATGCGATCTCTTCCAGGGAAATCTGTTCCTTCTCCATGATTTCGCGGACGGCTTCCATCTTGTGCGCCTTGCCCATGTAGACAAATTCCAGCCGCAAGTCCCGTGCACGCAACGCAACCGTGTCTGAAATGCGCTTCGTGATGATGCCGCACTTCATTCCGCCAAGCCGCGCCAGCGAAATTCCCGTGCCATCGTGCGCGTTGAACCCCTTCGCCTCAACCATCGAGCCCGAGTGGATCGCGAATCCTCCCTTGTCCGCCACGGCCCGCGTCTGCTTCGCGGTCTGCTGCTTCGCCCCGGCAGGAGCAGGGAACAGCCAGATGCTGCCATCGGTCAGCACGCCGTCGACGTCGAAGAGGATGACCTTGATTTTCTGCGCGCGATGAATGCCGGTTTCCACTGGAAAAGACATGCAAAATCATAGCGCGTGCCCGCACCGACAAGCCGGCCCGCGAAACGCGCCTTGACAAGCATCAACAACCTCCCCAAATCCACTCAAAACAAGCGCCTTAACACGCACGAGCAAATTGAGGTGCGACCCACCCTGAATTAGTAAACTTGTAGTAGGCCAATCATGAAAACCGGGTGCCCCATCCTTGCGCAGCAAGGGTGGGACTGAGATCTCGGCTACACGGTGGAAGGCACGGGCTTTAGCCCGTGCAATATAGCTCCGAACAAACAAGGGGCTTTAGCCCCGGGGCCTTAAGTCCAGACTTAAAACATCCCAAGTCCAGACTTAAAGTATCTGGATCGAAGACTTTAGGACTTAAAGTACCCCACCGGGGGGTGGGGTACTTAACTAGAAAAAAGAAGAGGCGAATCAAAGACGAAAACAGGCGTTAGAATGCCACAATGTCTGCCCATTCAGCCGTACTGTTCGAGCAAGAAATCCCGCACTCGCTCGACTGGGCTCACCCCGTCGTAGCCGAATGGTTCGTCACCAAATTCGGCACTCCGACCGAGCCGCAGGAGCAGGGCTGGCCGCACATTTTCGCCGGCAAGAGCACCCTGATCTCTGCGCCAACCGGGTCGGGCAAAACGCTGGCTGCATTTCTGATCTGCATCGACCAGCTTTTCCGGAAAGCCATCGCCGGACGGCTCGAGTCGCAAACAGAAGTTGTCTACATCTCGCCGCTGAAGGCGTTGTCGAACGATGTGCAGAAGAATCTCAACGGCCCACTGGCCGAGATTCAACAACTCGCTCTCGAGCGGGGGTATCTCTGCCCCGAAATTCGCACTGGCGTTCGCACCGGCGACACGCTGCCGCGCGAGCGTGTCGCAATGCTCAAACGGCCGCCGCACATTCTGGTCACCACGCCGGAGTCGCTCTACATTCTGCTGACCGCAGAAAAGAGCCGCCAGAATCTGCGCCGCGTGCGCACGGTGATCGTCGACGAAATTCACGCCGTCGCAGATGACAAGCGCGGCTCACATCTTGCCTTGACGCTCGAACGGCTGGACGCCCTCGTGTGCGGCGAGAACAAGTTGTCGCCCGGCGCAATGATCACTGGATTAAGCGAGCCGCCACTTCGCATCGGGTTGTCGGCGACGCAGAATCCAATTTCGCTCGTTGGCGAATTTCTGGTCGGCGATACGCAACACCGCACACAGCCGCAGATCGTGCTCGCCGGCGAGCGCCGCGTGATGGATCTCGCGATCGAGATTCCCGATGATGAACTCAGTTCCGTCACGACGCACGGCATGTGGGACTGCATCTACGACCGAATCGCGGAACTCTCGCAGCAGCATCGCTCAACGCTCGTGTTCGTCAACACGCGCGCGCTGGTCGAGCGACTCGCGTTCCAGTTGAGCGAGCGCATCGGCGCTGACAACGTCGCGGCCCACCACGGATCGCTGTCGCGCACCATGCGCCTGCAGGCAGAGCAGAAGCTGAAAGCCGGCGAAGTGAAAGTGCTGATCGCAACGGCGTCGCTGGAACTCGGCATCGACATCGGTTCAGTCGAACTAGTCTGCCAGGTCGGCACGCCGCGCGCGGTCGCCGTCGGCATGCAGCGCATCGGACGCGCTGGGCACTGGCGCGGAGCGGTTCCAAAAGGACGCTTCTTCGCCACAACGCGTGATGAGTTGATCGAGGTCGCAGCTCTGATTCGCGCGATGCGCGCCGGACAACTCGATCGGCTTGAGATTCCGCATGAGCCGCTCGACGTGCTGATGCAGCAGATTGTTGCCGCCTGCGCAGCCGAGCCGTGGAACGAAGATGATCTGTTCGACGTGGTTCGCCGCGCATATCCATATCGCGAACTGACGCGCGAAACGTGGAACGAGCTTCTTGCCCTATTGACCGATGGCATCGAGGCAAGCCGCGGAAGATATGGCGCATATCTGTTGCGTGATCGAGTCCATGGACGCATTCAGTCACGTCGTGGAGCGCGCATGGTTGCGGTGTCGAATGGCGGCACGATTCCAGACACCGCGATGTTCTCGGTGATCATGCAGCCTGAGGGCTTGCCGATTGCGACGCTCGATGAACACTTCGCGGTGGACTCATCGGCAGGAGACGTCATCCAGCTCGGCAACACGAGCTGGCGCATTCAACGCATCGAGTCCGCGGGGAAAGTATTTGTAGAAGACGCGCACGGCCAACCGCCGACCGTTCCGTTCTGGCAAGGCGAAGCGCCGCAACGCACGCTGGAGCTTTCCGGCTTTGTGGCCACGTTGCGCGAAGAAATTTCACAACGCACTCCGAATGTTTTGCCCGGCTACATCGCGCACACGCAGGAAGAGGTCGCAGAGACGGTCGCTTGGTTAAAGCGCGAGTGCGCAGTCGACGATTCGGCAGCCCTGCAGATGATCGGTTACATCGTCGCCGGCCGCGCAGTGCTGGGCGCCGTACCGACGATGCAGACCATCATCGCCGAGCGCTTCTTCGACGAGGGCGGCGGAATGCAGTTGATATTGCACGCTCCTTTTGGCGGACGAATCAACAAGGCGTGGGGATTGGCCCTTCGCAAGCGATTCTGCCGCGGTTTCAATTTTGAACTGCAGGCCGCTGCCACCGATAACGGCTTGAACATTTCGCTGGCCGAGCAGCATAGCTTTCCGTTGAGCGATGTTTTTCAATTCCTCACGACGCAGACAGTGACTGAGTTGCTGGAGCAGGCTTCCCTGGCGTCGCCGATTTTCAAGTCGCGCTGGCGCTGGGATGCTGGTCGAGCGCTGCAGCTTTTACGTTTCTATAACGGCAAAAAAATCGCGCCGCAGATCCAACGGTCGCGATCCGACGATTTGTTGGCCAGCGTCTTTCCGCAAGTGGCTGCATGTCAGGAAAACGTCGAGGGCGATATTCAGATTCCAGATCACCCGCTTGTCCGCGAGGTGATGAAAGATGTTCTCGGCGAAGCGATGGACCTCGATGGTCTGATTCGCGTTCTTGAAGGCATCGATAACGGAAGCATTCGCTGTCTTGCCGTTGATACCACGGTTCCGTCGCAGTTTGCACATGAGTTGATCAATGCGAATCCGTATTCGTTCCTCGATGACGCGGATCTGCAAGAGCGTCGCGCGCGGGCCGTTTCGCTGCGACGTTCGCTCCCGGCGAACGCACTGGATAATGCATCACGGCTTGATCCTGCTGCGATTGCTTCGGTGCGCGAAGAGGCGTGGCCCGATATTCGCGACGAGCACGAGTTGCATGATCTGCTTTGCATGCTCACGGTTTTCCCAGTGCAGATGCTTGCACATCCGGACACGCGGCATTGGCCGTTGTTCTTCGCGCGTCTGGTCGAACACGGTCGTGCTGCCGAGCTGCGCGATGGCGACAAAGTCTGGTGGGTGGCTGCAGAGCGGCTGGAGCGGGCAAGAACGCTCTTTCCGAAAGCGGTTTACCGGGCTGAGTTCGTCGGTGTCGCTGATGAAGTTTTGAGCGCGGACGATGCGCTGTTGCGCGTCGTGCAGAACTGGCTGCAGTTGCTTGGACCGGTGACTGCGCGGTCGGTCGCTGAAATGCTTGGTGTTGAATCAGCTGACATCTACAAGGCGATGCTGCGTCTTGAGATGACTGGAATGGTGTTGCGAGGCCAGTTCGAAAATGTAACTGTCCCGGTTACATATGAAATTGACATCGAGTGGTGCGAACGGCGGTTGTTGCAGCGCATCCACCAGCGAACTGTTGCCACGTTACGCAAGCAGATTGAAGCGGTGACTCCGGCGGATTACATGCGGTGGCTTCTGGCGTGGCAGCATGTTGCTCCGCAATCGCAGCTCGCTGGCGAGCAGGGTCTGCTCGAAGTGCTGCGGCAGCTTGCGGGCTTTGAAGCTCCCGCGATCGAGTGGGAGCGCAGCGTGCTGCCTTCGCGTGTTTCTGACTACGATCCGCGCTGGCTTGATGCGCTTTGCCTTTCTGGCGTCGTCGGCTGGAGCCGCATTTCGCCGCACTCTGCGTTTCTTGAAGCTGATGCGCGTGGCGCGCGCCGCGTCGTGCCAACGAGCATGGCTCCGATCACGTTCTTCGTTCGCGAAGAGTCGGAGTGGCTCGACCTTTGCGGACTCGATGCTGCGGCGCATTCCGTCGCGATGACGCAATGCCTTAGCGGTGATGCCACTCGTGTGCATGCTGCACTTGCGAGTGGCGGCGCGCTTTTTCTGAACGATATCGAACGCGCCACCGGGTTGGCCAAGGCCGATTCGCAACGGGCCTTATGGGAGATGGTTGCCGCGGGCATGGCTTCAGCCGATGCTTTCGACAACCTGCGGGTGTTGATCGATCCGCGTCGCAAGGCGATTACGCAGTCGCCGGCGCGGATGCTGTCGCGGAATCGTCCGCGCACGCTTGCCGGGCGCTGGTGGTTGCTGAGCGCGCCTGACGAGAATTGTGGTGGTGAAGCGGCGATTGAGTCCGTCTGCTGGATGTTGTTGCGCCGCTATGGCGTTCTTTGGCGTGACCTGCTTTCTCGTGAAGCGGTGAATGTGCGCTGGCGTGACCTGTTGCCGATGCTGCGCCGGCTCGAAGCGCGGGGCCAGATCCGCGGTGGACGTTTTGTTTCCGGTTTTGCCGGCGAGCAGTTTGCTATGCCCGAAGCGGTTGCGAGCTTGCGTGAGTGCCGCCGGAAAGAGAAGCGCGGCGAAACGGTTGCAGTGGTTGCTGCGGACCCGTTGAATCTTGCCGGCATCGTGCTTCCCGGCGAGAAGATACCGATCAATCCGCGGCGGGAAATTATTTTCTGCGACGGTGTGCTGGCTGCCGAAGTTCCGGCGGAAAATGTCGCTCCCAGCGCTGCGATCCTGCCTTGGGAGGAGACTTTGGCGGGTACCCCCACCTCCCCCAACTAAGTCTCAAAGTCTTCGAAACAGAGACTTTAGGTCTGGACTTCGGTCCGGACTTTGCAAATGCGAAAGGCCCGCGCAGATGGCGGGCCTTTCGCTTTCATTATACCGGCGGTGTCAAGATATACGGGCGAGGATAACTCGGTTGAGTGATGAGCTAACCGGTCCGATCTCTCCGTTGGTCGAGGGCGAGGACTACTACTTCGAGAACGGCCTGATGGTCTTCACGGCGGAGTACCACCGGAAGCGTGGATATTGTTGCGGCTCTGCGTGCCGCCATTGTCCTTATGGGAACGCCCCGGGAGACCGTCCGAGCGATCGAAGAGATTGAAATTAAGGGAGTCCTGCTCCCGCGTCGGGCCACTGCGGAATGAAGAGGAGAATGGATGAAATTCAGCGTCAGACTATTCATCTGCATCGTTGCATGGACGATTGCGTGCGTCTGTGCGAATGGGGCCACGGATTATTCAAACCGCGTTCTCTTTGAGAACAGTTCGTCGCAGAAGGCCCACTATTACAGCTTCACCAAGATTTCCACGCCAAGTTCGCTTGCCGTAATCGGCGGCAAGCTGCCAGTGGATACGGAACATTTTCTGAGCGCTCCAAACAGCCTGAAGCTGCAATGGACGTCGCGGGTGAACGGTGGATGGGAGGCTGAGGTACATGCCTACATCTGGCGCAACCGCGTGGTCGATTTCAGCGGGACTGAGTTGCGGCTGCATGTGTACTCTCCCACAGGTATCGCGGCAGCAGACCTGCCGCTGCTTGCCCTGCGGGACATGGATGGGAACTTTACTCGAACGGTCACTCTAGCGAATTTCACAGGAGACTTGCCGGCCGGCGAATGGAAGGTAATCCGGGTGCCGATGGCGCGCCTGCAGACGGCATCGGTCCGTCTGTTCCATTCCACCAGGACAAAGGCTGTGATCCTCGCGCAGGGGCGAGCGGACGAGCGAGAACATACTCTCTTTGTCGATGACATCACGTTCGACTCTCCACGCGCCCGGAGCGCTTTGCAGGCCGTGACTGGCGTGCGCGCCGAGGGCTTTGAGCGACACATCGACATCGCATGGAATGCGAGTAAGGATTTGACTTTCGCGCGTTACGAGATCTTCCGCTCCATCGACGGCGGCGCGTTCAAGCAGATTGGCACGCAGATGCCGACGCTCACCCGCTACGCGGATTTCGTTGGCCGGCCCGGAGTGCATGCGAGATACGAAGTTCGGTTGATGGGAACAGAGGGGAAC
>DATMOZ010000158.1:0-14329 GCA_035567995.1 Acidobacteriaceae bacterium | reverse complement strand
CGTCGCGATGGAAATCGCGCTGCAATACAACGACGGCTACTCCGAGAGCGTCTTCAGCTTCGCCAACAACATCAATACCGTCGACGGCGGCACGCACCTCTCCGGCTTCCGCACCTCATTGACGCGCACCATCAACGTCGCCGGTCAGCAACTCGGCCTGTTCAAAGATGTGAAAGAAAATCTCTCGGGCGACGACGTCCGCGAAGGCCTGGTCGCTGTCGTCAGCGTGAAGCTCCCGCAGCCGCAGTTTGAAGGCCAGACCAAGGGCAAGCTGAACTCCGACATCGCCGGCATCGTGCAGGCTTTCGTGAACGAGAAGCTCGGCATGTTCCTTGAGCAGAACCCGCCGGTCGCCAAGCGCATCATCAACAAAGCCATCGAAGCAGCGCGCGCGCGCGAAGCGGCCCGCAAGGCACGCGATCTCACGCGGCGCAAAGGCGCGCTCGACGGCGGCGGCCTGCCCGGCAAGCTCGCCGACTGCAGCGAACGGCAGCCCGACCGCTGCGAACTCTACCTGGTCGAGGGTGAGTCCGCAGGCGGCACCGCAAAACAGGGCCGCGATCGTCGCTTCCAGGCGATTCTGCCGCTGAAAGGCAAGATCCTCAACGTCGAAAAGGCGCGCTACGACAAGATGCTCGGCCACGAAGAAATTCGCGCCATGATCACCGCACTCGGCTGCGGCATCGGCAAAGACGATTTCGACCCAGCCAAGCTACGCTACGGCAAGCTGATTCTTATGACCGACGCCGACGTCGACGGTTCGCACATCCGTACGCTGCTGCTGACCTTCTTCTTCCGTCACATGACTGAGCTGATCAAGCGCGGGCACGTCTACATTGCGCAGCCGCCGCTCTATCGCATCAAGAAGGGCAAGTTCGAGCAGTACATCAAAGACGACCGCCAGTTTGTCCAAGTGATGGTCAAGCGCGCCTCTGACGGCATGATCGTCCGCTACGGCGAGGGTGCGAACAAGCTCGAGGGCGCTGCACTGACAAAGTTCATGGGCCAGCTGAACGAGTATCTCGGCTTCTTCGAAAAGGTCGACAAGCGGCTCCGCAATGAAGAAGTCACGTCGCTGCTTGCCAAGCACGAGCTCGTTAAGCGCGAAGATTTCGCCGGATCAGCAGAGGCGCCGCCGAAGAAGGTCAAGGCGATGCACGCGGCTCTGGCCAAGATGGCGAAGGCGTACCAGTTCAAAGCCGTCGGCGAGCCCGTGTACGACGAAGAGCATCAGACATGGTCGCTGCGCTTCACCGATGCGCAGGGCGCAGAGCGTCGCATCGATTGGCAGCTCGCCACCTCGCCGGAATATCGCCAGATGATGGCCAAGTACGCGCAGATTCATGAGCAGCTTGAGCCACCGTTCCTGATCGAGTACGCGAGCAAAGCCGCGCCGGAGCCCGAAGAAGCAGAAGCAAGCGACGACCCTGCAACCTCCGCGCCAGGCACGGCAAAGACCGTCACCAAGAAGACAGCCAAAGGCCCGCAGGAGCCGGTCGAAAAGAAGACCGCCCGCGAACTGTTCGAGTACGTCATCGACCAGGGCCGCCGTGATTACCAGGTGCAGCGCTACAAGGGCCTCGGCGAAATGACCGCCGAGCAACTATGGGAAACCACGATGGATCCTGAGCGCCGCACTCTGCTATCAGTCAAACTTGAAGACATCGCCGAGTGCGAGCGCATCTTCACCACACTGATGGGCGAAGATGTCGAAGCCCGCCGCAAGTTCATCGAAGAGAACGCGCTCGACGTTCGCAACCTCGACGTCTAACCTCACGCAGTTGGCCTGAAAAACGAGCAGCGATTCGCTGCTCGTTTTTTCTTTGCCACGCACGTCTAGAATCCCGCCATGCGCGAAATCGTCCTCGCAGTCGGCATGAGCCTCGACGGCTACATCGCTTTCGCCTGCGATTTCGGTGGAAGAGCCAGGCTTTAGCCCGGCGTTAGTGGCGGCATGAAACGGGGGCTTTAGCCCCGGGCTTTTGCTCTTCCCACACATTGCAAAAGAAACTCGTCATCCCAACCGAAGTCGCGTGCGGCGCTCTAGCGCCCCAACACGCCTGCGACGGCGCGCACGATACGTTCCACATCGTCTGCAGAAGTCTGCCAATTGCAAACACTGACTCGCATTACACGCCGGCCACGCCAGGTCGTCCCGGTGAAAAACGCTTCGCCGCTTTTCAAGATCGCAGCCATCACATGCTCCGTCCGCGCGTCGTGATCTGCATCCACGGCGCCAGGTCTCTGATCCAGAAAGCGCACCAGCCCTTGATTGAGAGTCGGCTCCCACAACACCTCCGCGCTCGGCAGGGATCCGATCCGCATCACCAAAGCATGCGCGTGCTCACAGCAGCGCTCGACTAAATCTGCAACTCCGCGCCGGCCCAGTTCACGCAACGCCGCGTAAGTCGCAAAGCCGCGGGCGCGTCTGGAGTGCTCAGGATTCCAATCAAGCTGATCGCGCGCGTCGGCGCCGTGAGTCAGATACGCGGCCCGATGAGACAAAGCCGCGTGGTGCGCCGCCACGTCATTCACAAATGCGTATCCGCAGTCATAAGGAACGTTGAGCCACTTGTGCCCATCCGTCGCCCACGAATCCGCAAGCTCGGCTCCATCCAGGAAGCGCTTGTATCGCGGACTGGCCGCAGCCCAGAGGCCAAATGCCCCATCGATATGCACCCAGGCCCCATACTGCTTCGCAATCGGAATCAGCGTCGCAAAATCATCAAACGCACCAAGGTTCAACTCCCCCGCCTGCAGCACCAGCAGAACCGGCGAATCCGCATTTGCCTCAAGCGCTCTTTCAAGATCACTACGCACCAGCCGTCCATCCGCATCAACCGGCAAAGTGATCAGATTGCTTTCGCCCATCCCCAGGAAACGCGCAGCCCGCTTGACTGTGCCGTGGTACTCCGTGCTCGACAGAATACGAATCGGCGGCGCACCGTACAGCCCGGCCTGCTCCACATCCCATCCGCGCTTCGCCAACAATGCATGCCGCGCTGCCAGCAGACACGTCACGTGCGCCATCTGGCATCCCGTCACCAGTGCAAAGCTCGCGCCCGCAGGAACCCTCAGCAATTCCTTAAGCCACTTGCCCGCGACTTCTTCGACCACCGCCGCTGCGGGCGCACACGCGTAGAGCCCGGCGTTCTGGTCCCACGCCGACGTCAGCCAGTCAGCAGCCAGCGCAGAAGGCAGCGAGCCGCCAATCACCCAGCCAAAGAATCGCCCACCGGCAGAGCCAAGAAGCCCACCCTCAACTGCTGCCGCAAGCTGGTTGACCACGTCCGCCGCCGGAAGGCCAGAATCCCGCAATGGCACGTCGAGTGCATCCCGCAATTCACCAAGACTCTTCGTCGCAGCCACAGACGCCGCGTCTCCGCCTTGCACGTGCACCAGGGCATGATCCAGAGCAGCTTCAAGCGGCGCCCGAAACAGCAATTCATTTTCCGTCATAGCCCAAATTCTAATCACCTCAAATCGTTCCTCATTGACCTTCGATCAAACAGTACGATTTATAGTCCCTCTATGCTTGATCGCCGCGCCTTCCTCTCCGTGTGCACCCAACTAGGTTTCGCATCCACCCTCCTCCCAGGCGCCCTCTACACAGTCGCCGCGCAGTCCCAGGAGAAAACCGCCAAGCCCGAACTACCCAAGATCACGCCCGAAATGATCGATGCAGCGGCAGCGCTCGCTGGCATCTCCATCGCGCCCGAGCAGAAGCAGGCCATGCTTGCTGGATTGAACGAGCAGCGCGGCACCTACGCCGAACTCCGCGCGTTGCAAATGCCAAACTCCGTGCCGCCCGCGTACTTCTTCGATCCTTTGCCGCCGCACGCGACGGTCGTTCCGCCGCCGCCGGGCACTGACCTCCGCAAAGCGAGGAACTTGAGCCCAGCACCCGCCACCGCAGGCGCGACTCGCGACGAAAGTACGCTCGCATTCCTCAGCGTCCGCGAACTCGGCGAAATGGTCCGCACAAAAAAGATCTCCTCCGTCGCCCTCACCGAAATGTATCTTCGCCGTCTCAAGCGCTTCGATCCCGTGCTGCACTGCGTCATCACGCTGACCGAGGAGCGCGCGATGAAACAGGCACGCCAAGCCGACGCAGAAATCGCGAGCGGCAAATATCGCGGCCCGCTGCACGGCATTCCTTGGGGCGCAAAAGATCTGCTTGCTGTCGCCGGCTATCGCACCACGTGGGGAGCAGGCGGCTACGAGCAGCAGCAATTCGATTACGACGCAGAAGTCGTCAAGCGTCTCGACGCGGCCGGCGCGGTTCTCATCGCCAAGCTGACCATGGGAGCACTCGCGATGGGCGACAAATGGTTCGGCGGCCAGACGCGAAATCCGTGGAACACCCAGCAAGGCTCCAGCGGTTCGTCCGCCGGCTCTGCATCTGCAACGGCAGCAGGTCTCGTCGCATTCGCCATCGGCACAGAAACGCTCGGCTCCATCTCGTCGCCATCCACGCGATGCGGCACAACAGGACTCCGGCCGACCTTCGGCTTCGTTCCGCGCACCGGCGCAATGGCCTTGACCTGGACGATGGACAAGATCGGCCCCATCTGCCGCAGAGTTGAAGACTGCGCGCTCGTGATGCAGGCCATCTACGGCCCCGACGGCGAAGACCGCTCTGTGCAGGACGCATGGTTCCAGTGGGACGCGGCATTCGACTGGAAGCGCCTCCGCGTTGGATATCTAAACGCTGCCTTTGAGCTTACCGAAGAGCCGCAGCCCGAAAAGCAATCCGAGGCACTCACAGAAGAAGAGAAAAAGAAGCGCGAAGCGGCACGCGCCTCCCGCGAACTGGCCCGGGTGAGACGGCAATACGACATCAGATATGAGCGGCACGCGCTGAACACCTTAAAGCATCTTGGAATCACTCTCATCCCCGTGGCGCTGCCGAAACTCCCCATCGGCGCGATGACGCCACTGCTCGAAGCCGAAGCCGCCGCGGCCTTCGATGAACTGACGCAAAGCGGCCGTGACAAATTGCTCACTGAGCAGACGCCCGACGACTGGCCAAATCTGTTTCGCATCGCGCGCTTCTATCCCGCTGTCGAATACATCCAGGCCAACCGCGCGCGCTCACTGCTCATCCGCGAAATGGCAAAAATCTTTGATCAGGTGGACATCATCGTCACGCCATCGTCGGGCCAGCAGCTCGTGGCCACAAATCTGACCGGGCACCCAGCCGTCATCCAGCCGATCGCCTTGCGCGGCAGCGATGCACCCACGCCGCCGAAAGTCGACAACGGCGAAGACGACAACATCGGCGGCCCCGGAACCCCGATCAGCATCACTCTCCTCGGCCAGCTCTACCAGGACGCTAAGCTGTGCGCCTTCGCCCGCGGATTCGAACACGCCACTGCTTTTCACGCGCATCCGCCACAGTTCACCGTTGGGACGTAATGGCTCTCGTTGAAGCGCATCATCTGACGAAGTCCTACGCGCGCGGCGCAGAAAAGTTCTACGCCGCCGACGATGTGTCCTTCACCATCGAGCGCGGCGAGACGCTGGGACTCGTGGGCGAATCCGGCTCCGGCAAAAGCACAATCGCGCGTCTACTCCTGCGCCTGCTCGCGGCGGATTCCGGCACCGTCCGCTTCGACGGCCACGATGTTCTCGGCGCGTCCACAAAGCAGATGCGAGACCTGCGTCGCGGCATGCAGATCGTCTTTCAAGATCCCTACGCAGCCTTGAACCCGCGCATGCGCGTGCGCGATCTGCTCGCGGAGCCGCTGCAGATCCACGGCAACAACCAATCAACCTCGCCATCGCAGCAGATCGAAACAATGCTGCGGGCCGTCGGCCTTGATGCGTCGGCCATGCCGCGCTTCCCGCATGAATTTTCCGGCGGACAGCGCCAGCGCATCAACATCGCCCGCGCGCTTATGCTGCGTCCGCAATTTCTCGTCCTCGACGAGCCAGTCTCCGCGTTGGACGTCAGCGTCGGCGCGCAGATCGTGAACCTGCTGCGTGACCTTCAGCGCGACTTCGGCCTCACGTATCTCTTCATCACCCACTCGATGCCGCTCGTCCGCTACCTCGCGACGCGCATCGCCGTTATGCGCCGCGGCAAGCTCATCGAAATTGGAGCAAGTGAAGAAATCTGCGAGCGGCCCCGCGAAGACTACACACGCACGTTGCTGGCCGCCACGCCGGAGATGCCCGTCGTTCCCTAACACTTACAATTGATAGCAGCATGCTCGCTGAACATCTCTCTCTCCCACTGCTTCGCGGCGCGTGGCTGCTCGTCGCCGCCTTCCTCGCAGGGGCAATCAACGCAATGGCGGGCGGCGGGTCGTTTCTCTCTTTCCCGGCGATGCTCGGCGTCGGCGTGCCACCCATTCAGGCCAATGCAACCAACACAGTTGCATTATGGCCGGGCCAGGCTATCTCTATTCATGGATTCCGCCGTGACCTCGCGGATCACACACATCTGCTGTGGCCCGTTATCCTCGCGGGCGGGCTGGGCGGCACGGCCGGAGCCATCGTTTTGCTCCACACTGGCCAGAGCACGTTTCTACATCTCATCCCGTGGCTGCTGCTGGTCGCGGCCATTTTGTTCTGGATAAGCGGCCCGCTAGGCAACTGGATTCATCACCGTAGCGAGAGTTCCCGCCCTCGACAATCCAAACCGCTCCTGTTCGTCTGTCTCACCATCGTCTGTTTTTACATCGGCTATTTCGGCGCGGGTGCGGGCTTTCTGATCATGGCGATTCTCGGCCTATTCGGCGTGCAGAACATCAATGAGATCAATGCCCTCAAGGTCATCGGCACGACGCTCGCAAACGGTCTTGCCGTCATCACCTTCATCTTCAGCGGCGCAGTAGTCTGGAGACATTGCCTCGCTGCGATGCTCATGGCTGCGGCCGGCGGGTTCTTCGGCGCAAAACTCGCGCGGCGTATCGATGACAAAATTCTGCGCAGCTTCGTTGTCGTGCTGGGCTTCGCGATGGCAGCGTACTTTTTCTGGAGGCTGAAGTGATCGCGAGCCAGTGGATCAACGGCATCGGCTACATGGCGGCCTTCTGCACGACCATCGCGTTTGTGCCACAAATCATCCGCGTCTTGAAATTACGGTCCGCACGAGAGATCTCGCTCGGCATGGCTTTGATCTTTTCCTTCGGCGTCATCATGTGGCTCATATACGGACTCATGCTGCGTTCGCGGCCGGTCATCATTGCGAACGCCGCGACCCTTTTGCTGTCGGTCGGCCTGGTCATTTTGAAGCTTTACTACGGCGGGCGAGAGAGGCGTGACCTGTCCCAGCACCCTCGCCGCGCAAAGGTGTAGAACAGAAGTATGAGTCATGAAGGAATACGCTTCGTCAGCCCGGAAGAAGCTGCGTCGGCACAACCGGACTGGAACAAGCTTCCGCAGGCGGCCATGACGCCCATTGCCATTCGTGTCGACAAGACCGGAGGCACCGGAATGCAGATCGACTGGCAGGACGGACACAAGAGCGCGTGGAATTTTGCGTGGCTGCGTAATGCCTGCCCTTGCGCAACCTGTACAGAAGAGCGCGAAAATACAGGCCGCAAGCCGGGAGTCGCGAAGCCGGCGCCCAAACAACTCCTGCCCATGTACGAGGCGCCCGCGCGCCCCACTGAGGTCAAGCCGGTCGGCCGCTACGCAATCAATTTCAAGTGGAACGACGGCCATGAAAGCGGAATCTACTCGTGGGATTTTCTCCGCCGCAACTGTCTCTGCGCCGAGTGCGCATCCAAGACCCGTTAAGCAAGCAGCAGGGCTTGCAACAGATCGTCGATGCTCGTTAGGACCCGGATGCGATCGACATTCTGCTGTTTCACCAGTCCGCGTACGACCGCATCGCGAAAGAACGCGAGCAGATTGTCATAATAGCCATCGAGATTCACCAGATAGCACGGCTTTGCATGAATGCCCAGTTGTGCCCACGTAACGATCTCGATGAACTCATCCATCGTGCCCAGTCCGCCGGGCAGAGCGACAAACGCGTCCGACAGCGCGGCCATGCGCGCTTTGCGCTCATGCATGCTGTCCACAATCTCCAGCCGCGTCAGTCCGCGGTGCGCGATCTCCCGGTCAACCAGCGCCCGCGGAATCACGCCAAAAACCTCGCCGCCGGCAGCCAGCGCAGAATCAGCCAACGCCCCCATCAATCCGACGTGAGCGCCGCCGTAAATCGTCGCGATCCCGTTCGCGGCCAGCTCTGCGCCTAAGTCACGCGCCGCGGCCAGCAGGCGAGCATCCTTGACATCACTGGAAGCACAGAAGACACAAACACTTGAGAGGGGCATGTACGTCGATTATCGCAGCACAAAATTGCCATCGGCGCGCGAGAATGCGACGGCAATCGCGACAGTTAAAGCGCATTAAACTAGAGGAGAAGTTCTTTTCGCCGAATGAGGGCCCGCGTTGCAGCATCTCCTTGAAAAACTGAACCCCCAACAGCGGGCAGGCGTTGAAACGGTAGACGGCCCGGTGCTGATTCTCGCTGGCGCGGGCTCGGGCAAGACGCGCGTCATCACACATCGCATCGCGTATCTCATCAACGAGCGCGGCGTCGCGCCAGATTCCATTCTCGCCGTCACTTTCACCAACAAGGCTGCGGCAGAAATGGCCGAGCGCGTCGAGAAAATTCTCGGCCACTCCACCCTCGCAAAGCCGGTGATGTCGACCTTCCACTCGTTCTGTGTGCGAGTCCTGCGACGCGATATTGAGGCCCTGCGCACTGGTGACAAAGGACTCACAAAGAACTTCGCGATCTACGACGAAAGCGACCAGCAATCTCTCATCAAACAGGCAATGCGCCGCATGGGGCTTGATGATAAGCAACTGACGCCGCGCGTCGTCCTGTCGCGAATCTCCTGGGCCAAGAACCACATGCTCGATCCGCAGGAACTCTATCTGAACTCCGCGGACCCGAAGACAGAGCGCATCGCGCACCTCTATGAGATCTATCGCAAGGAACTGGAGAAGGCGAACGCACTCGACTTCGACGATCTCTTGCTGGAGACCGTGCGCCTGCTGCGCGCCTCCTCAGAAGTGCGCGAACGCTACAACCGGCGCTTCCGCTATCTACTGATCGACGAGTATCAGGACACCAATCGTCCGCAGTATGAGCTGATGAAGCTGCTTTCCGGTACCGAGCACAACGTCTGCGTCGTCGGCGATGAAGACCAGAGCATCTACTCCTGGCGCGGCGCCGACATCAAGAACATCCTTGAGTTCGAAAAAGATTTTCCCGAAGTAAAAACCATTCGTCTCGAGCAGAACTACCGCTCCACAGAAATCATTCTGCAGGCCGCCTCTGCCGTCGTAGCCAACAACACCAAACGCAAGGGCAAACAACTGTGGACATCGCGCGAAGGCGGCTCGCTCATCGGCTACTACGAAGCGCCCGACGGTGAGAACGAAGGCTTGTTCATCGCCGACCAGATACAGAAATGGCTCCGCCAGAACAGCGACCGCGAAGACGTACCGCGCGGGGCCGTTCTCTATCGCACAAATTCGCAGTCCCGCCTCATCGAAGAAGCGCTGCGCCGCTACGGCATTCAGTACACGATGATCGGTGGATTCTCGTTCTACGATCGCGCCGAGATCAAAGATCTACTGAGCTATCTGAAACTGGTGAAGAACCCCGACGACTCCATCGCGCTCGGCCGCGTGATCAACACCCCCGCGCGCGGCATCGGCAAGGGCACGATGGAAACGCTCGAACGGATCGCCCTCGAAACAGGAAGCAGCGTCTGGACTGCTGTCGGTCACGCGGTCGCGAATCGCCTGCTGTCGAATCGCGCATGCACCGCGCTCGAAGGCTTCCGCCGCATGATCGAAGATGCTCGCGCGATGCTGTCCCCCGGCTTCGCCGAAAAGCTTGCCGCCGACCTCGCACCCGAAGCCGGCGCAGAAGAAGCCTTCGACGCAGACGCCAGCTTCGATTTCGGCGCGTTCGAAGATGACACCGCCGCAGCAACCGACGAGCCGCTCGACGACGCAATCGCATTCGATCCGGCAGAGTTCAATCCGTTCAACGCCACAGCCCCCGCCGCCAGCATAGAAGCCAGAGTCTCCGCCGACCCCGCGCACGCCGAAGAATCTGCAGCCGTCGCAGAATCAAACACCGGCTTCCGCAAGCCGGGCGACGCAGCGACGCTGCCTGAACTCATCAAGTTCATCATCGATCGCAGCGGCTACATCCGCGCGCTCGAAGAAGAAGCGACTCCGGAAGCCTTCTCGCGCATCGAGAATTTGAAAGAACTCGTCAACGCGGCGCAGGACGCGCACGAGCGCGGCGAAACGCTGGAACAGTTCCTCGACCACGCTGCATTAGTCAGCGACGCCGACCAGTACGACCCCGCCGCACGCATCACGCTGATGACGCTCCACGCTGCGAAGGGACTCGAGTTTCCTCTCGTGCTGCTCGCCGGAATGGAGGAGGGTCTGTTTCCGCACTCACGCACGCTCACCGACCCCGATCAGCTCGAAGAGGAGCGCCGCCTCTGCTACGTCGGCCTCACCCGCGCGATGGATTCCCTGATCATCACCCGCGCGCGCTATCGCCGCCGCTACGGGGCCGACATGCCCGAAGTGTCGATGCCCTCGCGTTTCCTCGAAGAGATTCCACCGCAGTTGATGCAGGACCTCGGCGGCGGGACCAGCCGCGCACAGCGCGCGAGCCACAGCGCCTACGACGAGCCGCGCCACTACAGCTACGAAGACGAAGATCAAAGCTACCGCCCGCAAACCGCCAGTCGCGGCACCGCACGTCCGCCGCAGCGCAGCGGAGCGCCAAACTCTATAGATAACATCGCGCAGTTTTTCTCTGCGCGTGGTCAGAAAGTTTCGCGGCCGAAGCTGGACATTCCCGAACCCACCGGCAAGACCGGACTGCGCACAGGAACAAAGGTGCGCCACCCGAAATACGGTGAAGGCGTCGTCTTCAAACGAGAAGGCGACGGAGAAGACGCGAAGCTTACGGTACAATTTGCGAGGTTCGGCGTGAAAAAGCTGGTCGAGAAATTCGCGCAGCTTGAAAAGATGTAACGCGCCAAAAATTTGAAGCACGGGCAAGAGAAAAAGGGAGAAGTATGGCAAACACCAAGGCAACCACCGACAAGGCAGCACGCAAGGCAGTAAAGCGCGCAGCGCGTAAGAAAGCGGCTCCAAAGGCGAAGCGCACAACACCGCGCGGCTCCGCGAAGAAGAAGGTCAAGAAGCTGACACGCGGCACCTCCAAGCGGTAACAGCGAAGCATCAGTAGTAAGGCCCGCGGACCACTTGCGGCTTCCGCGGGCCATCTCATTCGGAGTCCACCACACTGGGCACCCAGGTTTTTGCCACCAAGTCCATCGACAAGCTCATCTCCGACGCGGATCGACCGGAGCACAGCTTGAAAAAGACGCTGGGTCCCGTCTCGCTGACGGCGCTCGGCATCGGTGCGGTCATCGGCTCCGGCATCTTCACCGTTATCGGGACGGCCATCGCCGGGCAAAAATTCAATACCCGCTCCGTCCTGAACACGCCGGTGCTCGACTACCTGATTCATCACACCGCGATGTTCGGCCGTCCCGGTGCCGGCCCTGCTCTCGCGTTGTCGCTCGTGCTCGTCGCGTTCGTCTGCGCCTTCACCGGCCTCTGCTATGCGGAACTCGCCTCCATGATCCCCATCGCCGGCAGCGCGTACACCTACACCTACGCCACCCTCGGCGAACTCGTCGCGTGGATCATCGGCTGGGACCTCATCCTCGAATACGCTTTCTCCAACATGGCCGTCTCCGTCGGATTCGCCGCGCACATGGTTGATCTGCTCGACTGGTTCGGCATCCATCCAAATCTCCGCTGGATTGCGCCCGCCTACCTGCCCTCCGGCCTGCAGGACCTCGCCGGTAAAGACCTCTACGCCGCCGGCTGGCACTTCGGTTTCAACATCCCCGCGTTTCTCATCGTGATGCTCATCACGGTCGTGCTCGTGCGCGGCATCCGCGAGTCCGCCCGCACCAACAACATCATGGTGCTGGTAAAGATCGTTGCCATTCTGGTCTTCGTCTTCGCGGGAATCAGCTTCATCCATCCGGAAAACTATCATCCATTCATGCCGAACGGCTGGTCGGGCGTGCTCACTGGCGGCTCCATCATCTTCTTCACCTACATCGGCTTCGACTCCGTCTCGACCGCTGCTGAAGAATGCAGAAATCCCAGGCGCGACGTTCCCATCGGCATCATCGCAACCCTCGTCATCTGCACGGTCCTCTACATCGGCGTTGCAGTTGTGTTGACAGGACTCATCCCGTGGCAGTTGCTCCTGGACGACGCTGCGCCCGTAGTGAATACGCTCAGAAAGCTCTCGCTCCAGCCCGGCGGCCACAACCTGCACTGGGTCCGTTTGTTCGTTCTGATCGGCGCGTTGATGGGAATGATCTCTTCGATTCTCGTCTTCCAGCTCGGCCAGGCGCGCGTCTGGTTCGCCATGTCGCGCGACAGACTGCTGCCCGATATCTTCGGCCACGTCCACACGCGCTTCCGTACGCCCGACGTCGCCACGTGGGTCGCTGGCTTCCTAGTCGGCATACCCGCCGGACTCCTAGACATCGGCACACTATCTGACCTGTCAAATATCGGAACGCTCTTCGCGTTCGTACTCGTCTCGATCGGCGTGCTTATCCTGCGCTTTCGCGATCCAGACCGGCACCGCGGCTTCCGCGTCGCGGGCGGGCCAATTGTTCCCATCATCAGCATCTTTTTCTGCGTGCTGCTCATGGCAGGGCTGCCCATGATGACCTGGCTGCGCTTCTTCGGGTGGCTCATCGTCGGCCTCGTTATCTACTTCAGCTACAGCCGTCACCGCAGCGAGTTCTGCCCTCCTGCACGCCGTGAGCGCTAAACGAAAAACTCAGGAAGACATCGCCCCTCTGCCTGAGTGGATTCGCGGTCTTCCAAAAGCAGAGCTGCATCTTCATCTTGAAGGAACAATCTCTCCCGCCACACTCGTCGAGCTCAGCCGGCGCGCCGACGCATCACCGCTTTCGCTCGAGCAGGCCGAAGCCCTCTATCGCTACACTGACTTTCAGGGCTTCCTGCTCGCCTTCAAAGCAGTCAGCGAGCGGCTGCGCACCGCAGAAGACTACGAGCTGATCACCTACAACATGGTCCGCCAGCTGGCCGCGCAGGGCATCGCCCACGCTGAGGTCAACGTCTCCGTCGGCGTCGTCTACTACTGGAAGCGTGTCGAGTTCGAGCCGCTGTTCGCCGGCATGGAACGCGGCCGCACCCGCGGAGAGCGCGATTTCGGCGTCACCGTCTATTGGATCTTCGACGCCGTGCGCCACTTCGGCGTCGACGAAGCCACGCGCGTCTTCCGCAAAGCCGCCGAGCTGCAGCCCGCCCACCCCAGCATCATCGGCATCGGCATCGGCGGCGACGAAGCGCGCGGTCCCGCTGACCTCTTCCGCGATCTCTACGAGGAGGCGCGCGACAGCGGTCTGCATCTCACTGCGCACGCCGGAGAATCCACCGGCCCCGAAAGCATCTGGGGCGCACTAAACATCGGTGCCGAACGCATCGGTCACGGCCTGTCCGCAGAACGCGACCCGGAATTGATTGAGGTGCTCGCCCAGCGGCAGGTTCCGATCGAAATCTGCGTCACCAGCAACCTGCGCACAAATTGCTGCGTCGACGTACACGATCACCCGCTGCGCAGATATTTCGAGCACGGCTTAATGGTGACGCTGAACTCCGACGATCCTGCAATGTTCGGCAGCGACCTTTGCGGGGAATACACCCTCGCGCACGACACGTTCGAGTTCACCCGCGACCATCTCCGCGAACTCGCGGCCAATTCCGTCGAAGCAAGTTTTCTTCCACCGGGACGAAAGATTGATCTGCTGCAGCGCATCGAGTCGTACTGACTCGCTGACAATCTAGGCCAGCCTAGTCAGCGAGCTTCCGCAGAGCGCGGCAGGCTTCGTCCAGCGCATCGTCCTTCTTCGCGAAGCAGAACCGCAACTGGTCTTCCCCACCGCCGTTGTAAAAAGCAGAACCGGCAACCGCCGCTACTCCAGTCTTTGCGAGCAAGGTGCGAGCTTTCTGTTTCGCATCCGCGCCCTCCAGTTTCGTCACATCGGCCAGCACGTAATACGCGCCCGCCGGAACAGACGGCGTTAGCCCCGCATCGCTGAGCGCGCTGCAAAGCCGGTCGCGCTTGCTCTCATGTTCACGCGCTATCTGGCGGTAAAAATCGCCCGGCAGATGCAGCAGCCCCGCTGTCGCACCATGCTGCAGCGGCGACGGCGCACACACGTAGACCAGATCATGGAAGTAGCCAATCGCGGGAATC
>DATMOZ010000157.1:0-3958 GCA_035567995.1 Acidobacteriaceae bacterium | reverse complement strand
AACAAGATTTATTTCCTCCGACTATCCCGGATTGCATTGGTTGCATCGTAGCTACCCAGCCCGCTTGACGGGGCGCTGGGTCTGCCATACAAACAAAAATGAGCAGTCATCATCCTAAACTCAAAAAATTTCATTCGATTGATTGGAGAACGACATGGCAGTCTGCCAGGAGTGCGACACCCCTCTCGATTTTGACGTAGAAGACGCAGAGGAAGGCGACGTCATCACGTGCGCTGAGTGCGGTGCGGAATACGAAATTGTCGCGACAGAACCGCTGGAGTTGAGTCGTCTTGAAGGCGATGATCTGGACGAAGAGGAGGACCGGCTCATCGACGACGAAGAAGAGGAGTAAAGGCACCGGGACGATATACTCTACGCATGAGAATGCGTCCTGGCGTTTTTCGCGCCATGCTGTTTCTGACTTCTTTTGCTGTTCCGATGATTCTGCCGGTTATGCCCCTTCAGGCGCAGACCCGTGGTCCGGTCCAGCGTGTGGTGCAGGGCAAGGTTCTGGATTCAAAGGACGCCCCGGTGCCGAATGCGGTCGTCTACCTGAAAGACATGAAGTCGCTGGCAGTGAAGAGCTTCATCACCGGACCGGATGGCTCGTACCGGTTTGGACAGTTGGCGACTGGAGCCGATTACGCGGTGTACGCGGAGATGAATGGCAAGAAGAGCTCCGTCAAGACGATCAGCGCGTTCGACACGAAAAACCAGTTCATTATCAATTTACATCTGGACGTCTAAGCATCGGCTTATGAGCAAAAACAAAAAGGCGCGAGCCCAGCTCGCGCCTTTTTGTTTGGTGAAGGTCCCACACCAGCTTCGCTTCTATTGACCAGAAGCTTTGTCCCCAGCTTTAGTGTTTGCGATCCAGGCGTTGGTGCGGGCATCGAGGACGTCGAGCGGCAGGGCTCCGCCGTTCAGCATTTCGTCGTGGAAGGCGCGCACGTCATACTTTGGTCCTAGTTCGTCCTGGGCACGCTTGCGCAGTTCCAGGAACTTCAGCTGCCCCAGCTTGTAGGCGAGCGCCTGCCCGGGATTGACGATGTAGCGATCGGTCTCGGACTGGATATCAGGCTCGTCTTCGCCGGAGTGATCGTGGAAGAAGGCGACCATCTGTTCGCGACTCCAGTGTTTGGAATGCACACCCGTGTCGAGCACAAGGCGGCAGGCGCGCAGCAACTCATCGTTCAGGCGGCCGAAGTCGGAGTAGGGGTCCCGATAGAAGCCGACATCCTTGCCCAGACGCTCGGCGTAAAGCGCCCAGCCCTCAATGTATGCGGTGTAGTTGCCGTGTTGGCGAAACGGCGGCAGCGAAGGAAGTTCCTGCGCGATCGAGAGCTGCATGTGATGGCCGGGAACGCCTTCGTGGTATGCGGTTGACTCTATCGTGAGCAGCGAGCGGTGCTGGTAGTCTGCGGTGTTGACGAAGACTTTGCCCGGCCGCTTGCCGTCCGGCGTGCCGACGCTGTATTCCGCTGCGGGAGCTTCATTTTCGCGGAAGCTCTGCGTGGCTTCGACCTGCACCGGCGCCTTGGGCAGCAGCCCGAAGAGCTTCGGTAGTTCAGGGTTCATCTGCGCGATGTATTTGCGATAGTGATCCAGAATGTCTTCACGGGATGTGGCGAAGACTTTCGGATCGGTTTTCAACGAAGCGCGGAAAGACTTCAGATCTTTCGCGCCGAGTTTTTTCGCGATGATGGTCTGTTCCGCTTCGATGCGCGCGACTTCGCTCAAGCCAAGCTGATGGATTGCATCCGCCGACATGTCAGTCGTGGTCTGCGACCTGATGGCGTAGCGATAGAGGGCTTCGCCGCTGGGCAGCGACCATATACCCATCTCCGTGCGGCCGTACGGTGCATAGTCTTTCGAAACGAAAGTGGAGAGCTTTCTGTAAGCTGGCCGCACTTCGTTGTCGACGGTGGCGATGATTTCTTCGCGCAGGCGCTTCTGGTCGGCTGCGGAGATGCTGTCAGGGAAGTGGGCGGCCGGCTGGCCAAATGCGTTTTCGACGCCGGCAGGAGCAGCGACCGCGTCGCACTGAGAAGTGACCTTCTCCAGCAGAAACTTCGGCGGCATCAGTTTGTCCTGCTTGCCCAGGCGCGCGATCTCCACGGTCTGATCCAGCAATTCGGGAACCTTGTGCAGGCGCGCGATGTAGTCCTCGTAATGCTTGACGGAATCGAGCGGCGCGAATGTGGAAAGCTGCGGAAGCTGGATCTGGATGCCGTTCATCTGGTCCAGCGGCATTTCAAAGGTCTTGAGGTCGATCCCTTCGATGTCGTCTTTGAGCTGACGGATCATCAGCTCTTTGTTCAGGCGCTCGTGCTCAGGAAAGCCGGTGGTATCGATGGCTTCAAAGCGGGCGATGAAGTCCTGCGCATCCTTCTTCCGCTGCATGATGTGGCGCAGTGAAAAGTCTGTCCAGCGGTCGTTGTAGCGGTAGTCGCCGACGATGGTGGCGAGTTCAGGCGAGTCTTTCAGCGTGTACTGCCACTGCTCGTCCAGCAGCTTATTGAGCGCGTCGCGTCGCGCCTCGAGAGACTGGTCTGGCTTCGCGGTTGCGGCTTGCGCGTGCATGGGCAGGGTCAAAGGGCCTGAAGGGAAGAATAGCGCAGCAAGAAGTGCGGCCGCGCAGAGGTGCTTGCGGTTCATTGATGCCTCCAATTTGGGTGACCGGAAAGAATACGCGATCTGTAGCTTTGTGGGTTTGCCCATAAGCGCTGACAGAACTCAATGAGCGCATCGCCCTGTTCTCGCCAGCTGCTTCGTGGTGCTACTGCGTGGGCAGTCTTCCTCGCTAGCCACAGATACTTATAAGTTCGCCCGGCCATTCTCTTTCGTGGTCCCCTTGACACCAAAGATCCGCAGCACTGCGCCGGCCAGGAATCTGCGGGCTGCATTCGGAGGCTTTCCGCTCGGCGGTGGCAAAAAGATCGAAGTGAGGAGGCGCACGCCAGGCGGAAGCGACAGCGGACCTCCGGGCCTCTCTGGGGGAAAGAAGCGAAGCAACGCCTCGCGCGGCTCATTGCGAATCAGGTCCAGCATAGCGACCCGATGCACACACGAGACCGTGCAGAATGGTGCACACGGCTTCTTGCTTGTGTATTCGCGATCGATATCTTCCCGGGTGTATTTTTCCAGGGGAATCGCTGGGTACCCGCGTTGCTGTGAGCAATAGTGGACAAGCCCGTCTTCGCAGATGTAGAGATAGCGGCTCCCGGCGCCGCACTGCCACTCGTTCGGCTTACCGCTGATCAAGCTCTTATGGAAGAGGTTGTCATAAGCAAACGCGAATAACCCCCGCTTTCGCTCCGCAAGGATCTCATCGTAGACCGCGCGCTCCCGTTCCTTCAACGGTTGAAGCTGTCCGCCATGGTCATGGATCACGCCGACCGATGTCTCAAACCCCAGCGCAACGGCACGTCGAGTGATCGTCAGAGCATCTTCCGAATGGGAAATCCCTCCACCGAGCACCGAGTTAATGTTGACGCCGAAGTCCGCATGCTTCTTGAGCCACTCCAGCTTCCCATCCAGAACCTTGAGGCTCTTCTTTGAGACGTTGTCCGGGTTCACGTTGTCGATTGAGATCTGCAAATGCTCGAGCCCAGCCCGATTCAACCGCTCGATGCGCTCCGGCGACAGCAGAAGGCCGTTGGTGATGACGGTGGCGATCATACCGTGGGAACGGATCGCCCGAATGATCTCGTCCAGGTCCGGATGGAGCAGCGGTTCCCCTCCGCTGATGGTGATGATCTGTGTTCCCAGCCTGGCCAGCAGGTCGATGCGACGAAGCATCTTCTCTGTCGGCACGGGCGCGGACACCTTGTCATACTCGTTGCAATAAGCGCAGGAGAGATTGCACCGTCGCATCGGGATGATGTGAGCAAGTATTGGATGGTGTCGCGACTGGATGGCACGCGCGACCATGCGCGCCTGACGCAGCCGGCGCTGG
>DATMOZ010000156.1:0-5410 GCA_035567995.1 Acidobacteriaceae bacterium | reverse complement strand
CCGGGTGTCCCGCCACGACATGTCCCAACGTTTGTCCCCGATCCGTTGAAAATATATACGCTGCCTGAATTGGTGAACGTCGCCGAGCAGAACAACCCTGAAACTCGCGTGGCATGGGAGAATGCCAAGGTGCGCGCCGCCGATCTGGGAGTCTCCAAGGCAAGCCTTTACCCCACCCTGGCTGCCGTGGCACTTGCCCAAACCGAACGTACCAACATCTTTTTCTCTCCGGTCTTCATCCGCCAAACCACCGGGACATTTGCGCCGGTGTTGGTCCTGGACTACATCATTTTCGACTTCGGCAGGCGATTGCAGGAGGTGGCCATCAGTCGAAGCAATCTGCTCGCTGCCAACTTTCTTTTCAACGACACCCACCGCAAAGTTATCTTCCAGGTCATGGAAGCCTATTACCGGGTACTCAACAGCAAAGGACAGGAGGACGCGCAGCAAGCCAACCTGAAGAACGCACAGACAGTGCAGGATGCCGCCGAAGCGCGCCTGAATGAGGGTCTGGCAACCTTGCCGGACGTGCTCGAAGCCCGCAGCGCTGCGGCGCAGGCAGACTATGATCTGCAGGCAGCGATCGGCGCGACGGAGATCGCCCACGGCGACCTCGCAACGGCTCTCGGCATTTCACCGACCAGCCAGTTTCAGGTCGAGAGCATTGAAAGTCTGACCATCCCCCAAGACCTCACTGACACGGTAGAGATCTCCATCGACCGGGCGTTGGCGCAGCGCCCTGACCTGATGCAGCGAGTGGAGCAACTGCGCGCTGCCGGGGCCGAAATCAAGGCCGCAAAGACCACTTATCTGCCCACCCTGAGCTTCGATGGCAGCGGGGGCCTGGCCCACTCCTACGCAGCGCAAAAGCCGGGGATGGAACTTTACTCCCCGACCCAGGAGACATGGGATGCCAGACTCAGTCTGACATGGAACCTGTTTGACGGGTTTGCGCGCGAGAACCGGCTGGGCAGGGCGAAAGCCGATCAGAAGCAGGCCGCGGCGGAAGTCGATGCCATTCGTGATCAGGTGGAAAATCAGGTCTGGTCCGCTTACTCCACGGCACGGACAGCGCTGCGGCAGCAAAAGGCGGCGGCGGCGTTGTTGACCGCCGCGACCCAGTCGTACAACGCGGCGCTGCAGTCGTATTCCTACGGTGTACGCAGTCAGATCGATGTGGTTTCCGCGCAGCGCGCTCTAGCCGTAGCGCGCACCGCCAACGTGAGCGCGCAAACGCAACTGCTGACGGGCATTGCAGCATTAGCCTTCCAGACTGGAGACTTGCTTCATGCCAAAGGGCCGTAAGATGACGAGCATTCTAAATTCGCCGAGCCGTTGGCTCCTGATTCGACTGGTCACGGTCGCAGTCTGCTCTGCAGCGATGCTCTCGTTCGCAGGGTGTTCCCGCGTACCCTCTTTTAATATCCTTGGCTCGTTTTTTCCTTCATGGATATTGTGCGGGGTCATTGGCATACTGCTCACCGTTGCTGCCCGTTTATTTTTTGTGCGCATCAAACTGGAGCCGCAACTATCGCCCCTGATCCTGGTATATCCCTGTCTGGCTGCATTTTTCACATTTACTCTCTGGCTGCTGTTCTTCAGTTGATTCAGGAAAGGAAAACGCGATGCCCGAAGCAGACCCAACTGTCCCGTCCAAACGCCTCGGCCGGATCGTGAGCATTTCCATCATCGCCGGCGCATTGATTACCGGACTGCTGCTAATCGGGCAGACCAATCGATACCCGCGAACGGATGACGCTGAGATTTTCGCCAACTTCATCGGCATTGCTCCACAGGTCGACGGCCCGATCACTCACCTTGCGGTACAGGACAATGCCTTCATCAAGCAGGGCGAAGTCCTTTTTCAGATCGATCCCCGCCCTTACGATTACGCGCTGCAGAAAGCCACGTCTGACCTGAGCACGCTGGAGGGGCAGATTGTCGACCAGCGCAGGACGATCGCTTCGCAGGTGAGTGCCGTCGGAGCTGCGCGGGCGAACACGGACAGCGCGGCCGCGAATGTCGACCGCGCCGCGGCAGCGGTGAACGAAGCCAAAGCAAATGTTGTCAACGCCAAGGCTGCCCTCGACAGCGCCAACGCCGAACTGCTCTACACATCCAACAACTACCACCGTATTGAGCCGCTGTTGGCCAAGCAATTCGTCACTGTAGATCAGGTGGACCTGGCGAGGACGGCGGTCACCGCAAGGGAACAGGCTGTACATCAGCAACGCGCGCAAGTAATCCTCGCGGAAGCTCAGGTGCAATCTGCCCAGGCCCAATATGAGCAGGCGAAAGCGGTAGTCGAGCAAAGCCATGCGCAACTCGGTCAGTCCCAACACAGCGTGCTTACAATCGAGCCGCTTACTGCTCAGCGTGAGGGCCGCGCTTCGGCAATCCGAACGGCCGAATACAACCTCAACAATTGCACGGTGTACTCGCCGTTCGATGCACGGGTCACCAATCTGAATATCTCCCAAGGCGCTTACGCCCACACCGGCCAGCAGGTCTTCACCTTGATCGATACGCGCACGTGGTGGGCCATCGCGAACTTCCGTGAGACGCAACTCCACCGGATCCGGCCTGGAATGCATGCGGATGTCTACGTGCTCTCCAGACCGACAGTCAAATATGACGGCGTGGTCGACAGCGTTGGATTTGGTGTGCTGCCCGATTCGACGCTGGTCGGCACATTTGTGTCCACCGGACTGCCTGATGTTCAGCGCTCGCTGAACTGGGTGCACCTTGCTACGCGCTTCCCGGTGCGGGTTCGCATCGTTGCGCCCGAGTCGGAGCCTTTCCGCCTCAGCGAGTCCGCGGTGGTAGTAATTCGCGGAGACGAGAAAGCGAAATAGCCATGCCGGCCCAAAGCGAAGCGTTACCGAACTCGATCGATCAGGGAGGCAGATGGTTCTGGAACTTTCTTAAGCAAGAGCTGACACCCTATCCCGGCAGAGCGTGGGTGGTCGGGCGGATCACTATCGCCGCGACCATCGTGATGATACTGGTCATGACGTTTCAAATTCCCGGCGGCTTCCAGGGCGCGATCTTCACTCTCATAATTAGCCGGGAGAATCCTACGGCAACCCTTCTCTCCGGATTCCGGACCGCGGTGGCTTTCCTGGTTGGCACTGTTTACGTAGCCTTCAGCGTCAGGATGTTGATTGACGATCCGCTGACTCACTTCCTGTGGGTTGCGGGGAGCGTCTTCCTCTCCTTTTATCTGCTGCACATCATTGCCGATTACGGAACCGCGGTGCCCTTGGGCTTCGCGATATTGCCCGCCATCTCCCTGTGGGACAACACCGCGGCCAATGTGAACACGCGATTGGAGAACACGCTATGGGTGGCGGGTGTCGCCGTTCTGGGCGTGGTGGTGACGATCGTTGTCGAGTATATCTTTCGCCGGGTGCACCCAACCACTGACCTCACCGAAGGCATTGAGGACCGTATGCAGACGGTGGAAAATGTCTTGCGATGTGCGGCGACGGAACGGCCCCTCGAGAGTGAGTGGGAGAAAAGGCTTTCGCAGTATGCGACCGTTGGTGTATCGAGGCTTCGCAGGCTCATCCTTCGATCCCAATATAGCCCCCATTTCAAGGCGCAGATGAGCACGGCAATTGTCCTGGTGGGACGTTTGGTCGACATCGCCGCCAGCTTTCGACTGGCTCTGGCCGAGCGCGCCAGGCCTATCGACGCGGCGGACCGATCACGCTGCCTACGCTTGGCGGATCGGATTGCCGTATTTCGCGGGAACCTTATGCTACAGCAACTTCCCGTCAAGATTGAGGAAGTTCCGCAGGAAGACCCGTCGAACCTGCCCTTTCTACCCGAGATGGAGAGGACAGTTGCGCTCATTCCCAGCGCCTTTGCGGGGTCACAATCGGTGCAAGAGTTCGTCAACGCGCCTTTGGACGAAGAGCAGCCCGTGCGCTTGTTTGTTGGCGATGCGTTCTCCAATCCCGCCCACGTGTATTTCGCGTTGCGCGGCACGCTCGCGGCCATGGTCTGTTACATCACTTACACGGCGCTCGACTGGCCGGGGCTCAGTACCTCGGTGGTCACTTGCTTCATCACCGCGCTTTCCACGATCAGCTCCTCGCGACAGAAACAAGTACTGCGGCTGAGCGGCGCGCTCATCGGCGGCTTTATTTTTGGAATGGGCGCGCAGGTGTTTGTGCTCCCATACGTCGACTCCATCGTCGGATTCACTGTGTTGTTCGCAGTGGTGACGGCGATCGCCGCGTGGATAACGACCTCATCGGCAAGGCTCTCTTATCTTGGCGTGCAGCTTGCCCTGGCTTATTACCTGATTCACCTACAGGAGTTCACCATCCAGACCTCGCTCTCAATCGCGCGCGACCGTGTCTTCGGAGTACTGCTTGGCCTGGTGTCCATGGGGTTGTTCTTTGACCTGCTGTGGGTGAGGAATGCCATGGACGAAATGCATGCCGTCTTCGCCCGGAATCTGGAGATGTTCGCGGAGCTCGCCGAACAGTTGCTGCAGAAAGACCAGATCAAGGCAATCAGGCGGATTCGCCAGTTGCGCGATCAGCTCAATGCCGGGTTTCAAGCAGTGACCGCAGAATCCGACGCGGTTCTTTTAGAGTTTGGCCCATCGCGTCCGCGAAAGCTGCGGTTCCGCGAAGACATCCGGCGATGGCAGCCGGCCATCCGCACGCTGCTGCAGGTGCAAGTCACCGCTGTACAATACCTCGCCCAAAAACCGCTTACGGATCTACCTGAGCCCCTCGCTGAGGCTGGCATCGGGTTCGAAAGGGACGTTGCCCAGGTGATGCGCGCCATGGCGAATGAGGTAAGCGGGAAGCCTGTTGACGCCGTTCCAGACATTCGGCTGTCGGCCGCGCGAATGCAAGAGGAAACCCGCAAGTATTATCACGATCTTGGCGTTCCGGTCCCTCCTCGGGCTTCCGATGTGATGGGCCTCACCGAAAACCTTGCGACTGTTCTTTCACCGCTCTACGAAGACATCCACTCTACATTTACTGTCGCATCGAAGACTGCGGGCGCCCAGCCCGAGTTCTTACAAGAGCGGATGGGAACATAGCCTTACCGTGAGGCAGGCTGCGCCAACTTCGCAGCAGCAGCAGAGCGGCGAATGGGATATGTGTGTTGCGCTTTGTATGGCGGATATACCAGCCGAATGTCTTGACTTCTTCCTTTCCTACAACGTCGCTCCTCAGACCTTCCAGCGCGTCATTCGGCTGAACCTCGCACCGCAAGCGCTTGGCTGCGCTGATAGTCGCAATCGGTCTATTTTGCGCGGGCACACGCCTCCGGCTGGGATCTCGCACTTTCGCCTCCACTGCTCACCGCGGTTACTACGTAGCAATAATTGGCGCCGCTGGTCAGATTCGTGTCGAGGTACCTTGTCGCAGCGGCAATCTTA
>DATMOZ010000155.1:0-2830 GCA_035567995.1 Acidobacteriaceae bacterium | reverse complement strand
AGATTGCAGCGAAAGAGCGGCTCCAGCATCAGCACCAGCGGATACCGTTTGCGCCCCTTGATGCGCTGCTTCATCACGTATGAAGCGACTGTCCAAGCCTGTGAGACTGGTACTGCCATCCAGTTGTTCCCCTTTCAGATTCCGAATCTCTGTTAAGCAGTTTCCCGTTGCATTGCGCGCTCATACGTCGTCAACGCCAGCAGCGGAAAATAATGCCGGTACATGTCATAGCCGAGATAAAACACCCGTGGAAATCCGGTTCCCGTGTACTGCAATTGCCCGCGATTCACGCTCGTCGTCTCGTCCCAGGTACCTGCCCCGTTTTGATGCGTCAGCAGCCAGCGAACTCCTTTTGCTACTGAATCCGACCGAGTGTCGCCCGCGGCAAGCAGCCCAAGAATCGCCCACGCCGTCTGCGAAGCCGTACTCGGCCCCTCGCCCCGCGTTTCCGGCTCGTCATAGCTGCGGCACGACTCGCCCCAGCCGCCGTCCGGATTCTGCACCATGCGGATCCACTCTGCCGCCTGCTGTATCTGCGGCTCGTGGTTCCACACGCCCATCGCTTCCAGACCTCGGAGCACGAGAAACGTGCCGTACAAATAATTCACGCCCCAGCGCCCGAACCAGCTTCCATCCGGCTCCTGCTCTTTCCAGATGAAGTCGATCGCCTTCTTCACGCGCGGGTCGTCGCTGGTGTAGCCATAGGTCGCCAGCATCTCCAGCATGCGGCCCGTTATGTCTACCGTTGGCGGATCAAGCATCGCGTTGTGATCGGCAAACGGAATGTACTGGAACACCATCTTCGTATTGTCTTTATCGAAGCTGGCCCAGCCGCCGTTCTTGCACTGCATCGCGAAAATCCACTCAATAGCCCGTTGCGCGACGTCATACTGATAGCGTTCACGCGGGTTCTGCACCTTATCGAGCGCAAGCAGAACCATCCCGGAATCATCAACATCCGGGTAAAACTCATTGTTATGCTCGAAGTACCAGCCACCCGGCTCCGTGTGGCGAACCTTCTCGGCCCAGTCGCCTTTGTGCCGTACTTCCTTCGACAGCATCCAGTCCGCAGCCTTCAGCAAGCGCGGATCGTCCTTCGGCACTCCTGCTTCGCCGAGCGCGAACATCGCATAAGCGGTATCCCACACGGGCGACATACATGGCTGCATTCTGAACGTGGGATCGCGATCATCCGCGATGCCGTCGTCCTCAATGCCTAGCTTCTCAAACTCATCCATCGCGCGAATCAGCTGCGGATCGTCCACCGAATATCCAAGACACCGCAGCGCGATGATCGAATTCAACATGGCCGGATAAATCGCACCCAGGCCATCAGACATCTCGAATCGCGCCAGCATCCACTTCTCCGCTTTTTTCAGCGCGATCTTCCGCAACGGACGAATGTGAACCCGCTCCGCCCAATGCGCCATGCGGTCAAACATCAGGAAGACATTCCGCCAACTGAGCAGCTTTTTCTTGTCCCAGTGAAGGTGCAGGTTCGCGTTTTCGCGACCGCCGACAAACAGTTCGTCGATGCCCTGTTCCGGCGCAATCTTCTTGAAGGGCTTCTTCGCATACGCGATCGAGAGCGGAACAAGAATCGCCCGCGACCACGAAGAAATCTCGTAAATATTGAAGTAGCACCAGTTTGGAAACAGTACGATCTCAGGCGGAACAGCGGGCACAGCGTCGTACTCGTATTGCCCCATGAAGCACAGGTAAATCTTTGTGAAGGTGTTGCACTCCGTCACGCCGCCATTCGCGAGGATCCACTCCCGCGCCTTCACCAGAATCTCTTCATCCGCCGACCAGCCCATCAGCTTGAAGGCGAAGTAGCACTTCACCGACAGACTGATGTTCGATGGCCCGCCAGGATAAATACTCCAGCCGCCGTCTTCGTTCTGATAGCGGCGAATCTCATTCAACGCACGCTGCAGTCGATCAGCATCACCGGTGCCAAGCAAAATATGCGCGAAGATGTAGTCGGCTTCGAGCATCGAGTCCGCCTCGAGCTCGCCCAGCCAATAGCCATCGGGATGCTGCTGCCCTAGTAGAAAATCTCGCGAGCGCCCGATGGCGGCGATCACCGCATCTATCCCGGCGTCGATCCTGCCAAACTTCGGCACCGCCTGCTGCGGGGCTACTGCGGGATTTTTATCTGCGGCTGCGATCACTCTCACCTCTAATGTTTCTTCGTTACCAAGTCGCCTCAACCTTCGAACAACGTTTGTTCGAATTAGCGCCCTTCAACGCTTTGCGCTGAAGGAGCGGCGGCGATGGCCTGCACAATCTCAGGTGGCAAACCGAAGCGAACATTCTCCGGCATCACTTCCACCTCTTCGACCGTCTCGAAACCGTGTTCGCGCAGATACTGCACCACATCCTGCACCAGCACCTCCGGCGCAGAAGCACCGGCCGTCAGCGCAACAGTGTTCGCGCCTTCCAGCCACGCCGTGTCGATGGCATCCGTGTTGTCGATCAGGTACGCGCGCGTATTCAGGTTGTGCGATACCTCGACCAGGCGGTTGGAATTAGAACTGTTGTTCGATCCCACCACCAGTACCAGGTCCGCGTCGTGCGCCACGTTCTTCACCGCCACCTGACGGTTCTCCGTCGCGTAGCAGATGTCCTGCGAATGCGGTCCGACAATGTTCGGAAACTTGTCTTTCAACGCCTGAATGATGTCCCGCGCTTCGTCGAGGCTCAGCGTCGTCTGCGTCAGGTAGGCCACGCGATCGGGATTCGGCACCACCAGCGTCCCCACTTCCTCGACGCTCGAGACAACCTGTGTCACATCCGGAGCCTCGCCCAGAGTGCCTTCGATCTCATC
>DATMOZ010000154.1:0-5413 GCA_035567995.1 Acidobacteriaceae bacterium | reverse complement strand
GCTTGCCGGGGTCGCGCGTTCCGATGCTGTTGACGTCGTCAAGGCTGCCCTGTTTTACATTGGCCTGCTTCTGCGGCGTGCCGGACTTCGATGCATCTGCAGCAGGCGCCGGCGGAGTCGGACTCGATTGCCCTGCATTCGCCGAAGCAGGGTCGCTGGTTTGAGGCGGGGCCGGAGCCGATTGCCCCGCAGCCGCTGGGGCCGGATCGCTAGTTTGCGGCGCCCTCTGAGCGGGCGCCTGTCCGAACCCGGGGCTCGCTATCAAAGCAGCGGCCAAAGCGACTAGCGATGTGCGATGCGAAATGGAGTTCATGGAGTGAGGCCCCCGTGTGGCACCTAGTGTGTGCACACACTAGTGATAGACGCTAGTATGCGCTCTTTTGGAAGCTATTAGGAGGGGCAAGTCGCCCGACTTTTGATATCAATGAACGAAGCCCGCCAAGGTCGCGGGCTCGTCCATTTGCGCTCGGTCGCGCCTTAGTCGTAATACTCCAGGCCAAGATGGGTGATCAGGGCCTCACCCATGATGTGGCGCAAGGTGTTCTTTAGCTTCATCGACTGGATGAACAGGTCGTGCTCGGGATAAAGTCCGGGGGCCGTCATCGGCGCTTTGAAATAGAAACTGAGCCACTCCTGAATGCCCAGGCCCTTCAAGGTGCTTGTACGCTTGGCAAGGTCCATGAACAGCACCAGATCAAGCACCAGCGGCGCGGCCAGAATCGAGTCGCGGCACAGGAAATCGACCTTGATCTGCATCGGATAGCCAAGCCAGCCAAAGATGTCGATGTTGTCCCAACCCTCTTTGTTATCACCGCGTGGCGGATAATAGTTAATGCGTACCTTGTGGTACATATCCTTGTACAGATCGGGATAAATCTCCGGCTGCAGGATGTGCTCCAGAACGGAAAGCTTCGACTCTTCCTTCGTCTTAAACGACTCCGGATCGTCTAGTACTTCGCCGTCGCGGTTGCCGAGAATATTCGTGGAATACCAACCTGCAACGCCCAGCATACGAGCTTTGAACATCGGGGCGAGCGTCGTCTTCAGCAGGGTCTGGCCTGTTTTGAAATCTTTGCCGCAGATCGGAGCATTGTTGCGGCGAGCCAATTCCTGGAGCGCGGGAATGTCCACGGTCAGGTTTGGGGCCCCGTTGACGAACGGCACACCCTCGCTCAGCGCGGCATAGGCATAAATTTGCGAAGGAGCAATCGCTGGATCGTCATCGACAAGGCCCTTTTCAAACGCTTCGATGGTTTGGTGACACGGGCTCTGTTCGAGGAAGATTTCGGTCGATCCGCACCACATCATTACCTGGCGGTCGGTGCGCTGTTTGAACCGCTGGATGTCCTCTTTTACCTGATTGGCGAGGTCGCACTTGCTGCGGCCTTTCTTCACGTTCGTGCCGCTCAACCGCTTCACATAGTGCTGGTCGAATACGGCGGGCATCGGCGTGATGCTTTCGAGGAAAGGGCGAATCTGCTCGAGATGTTCATTGTCGAGGACACGCGCGGTCTTCGCCGCCTCGTACATGTTTTCGCCGAAAATGTCCCACCCGGTGAACTCGATGTCATTCAGGTCTGCCAATGGAACGAAGTCCTTGATCAGTGGAGTGTTTTCGTCGGTTCGTTTGCCCAGTCTTATCGTTCCCATCTGGGTGACTGATCCGATCGGCTTCGCAAAGCCGCGACGGACCGCTTCAACGCCGGCGATGAACGTGGTCGCGACCGCGCCCATTCCCGGGATCATGATGCCTAATTTTCCTGTGGCTGGCTGAATCTGTGACGCGCCGGCGCGTTCGCTGCCGGACTGGGATGATGGCATTTCTGGTGAGTCCTATCTAGCTACTAAAGTGTTTCTAGTTTCTCGCATCCAGAATATGCTTGGCAAATGGCAGAAAGCACACGCAACAAGATCGCGCTCGTAACCGGCGCATCCAGTGGATTCGGATTGTTGTTCACTGTCGCACTCGCGCGCGACGGCTGGACCGTTGTCGCGGCCATGCGCGATCTCGATCGGTGCACTCGCCTTATGGATGCCGCCGTACAAGCAGGAGTCACTGACCGCATCGATTGCCATCTGCTCGACGTTACTGAAACTGCGCAGGTTGAGGAGACCGCTGGGCACGTGGCATCCCGCTATGGCAGGCTCGATCTGCTGGTCAACAACGCCGGTTTCGCGGTAGCGGGCTTTCTTGAAGATGTGAAGCTTTCAGAGTTGCGCAGACAGTTTGAGACGAATTTCTTCGGCCATGTTGCCGTGACCAAGGCGTTCCTGCCAATGATGCGGGCGCAACATTTGGGCACGATTGTCATGATTTCTTCGATCAGCGGGCGCAACCCGTTCCCTGGAGTCGGCTCGTACGCCGCGTCCAAATTTGCGCTGGAGGGCTGGACCGAGACATTGCGACTCGAACTGAAGGCGTTGGGCATCCATGTTGTCCTGATCGAGCCCGGAGCGTTCGAGACAGATATCTGGACAAGAAATGTGGTCATTGGTGACCAGGCCAAGAGCAGCGCGTCCCCGAACAGAGAGCGCTCGGATCGTTTTATGTCAAAGGTGAGGGAGCGTACTGCAAAGCCAGAGCCCACGCCGGTCATCGACTTGTTGCTGAAAGTGGCGCGCTCGAAGAATCCGCGAGCACGCTACCTTGTCGGCACGGATGCGAAGATCGCCGTGGCGCTTCGCAAGCTGCTGCCCGCGTCCAGCTTTGAAAAACTGCTGATCAAGATGTCCGCCATCGACGGTTGAATTACGCCGCAGCGTTTTCGGTGGAGCGCTGCTTGAGGTGCGACCATACGAACCACGCGACGCCGATCACAAGCATTGCGAGGATTGCAGCATCAAAGCGGTGCATAATCCCCTTCAGCCGCGGATCGGTCTTCCACGCCTCGCCGAGCTTCATGCCTACATATGCCAGCACGAAGCACCACGGCCATGAGCCGAGGAACGTGTAAATGTGGAAGCGCAACTGCGGCATCTTCGCGATCCCGGCCGGAAGCGCAATAAACGTGCGCACAACAGGCAGCAGGCGTGCGACGAATACGGTAATGTCACCGTACTTCTGAAAATAATGCGTCGCGCGGTCAAGGTCGCGCGTGTTCAGAAGCACATACTTGCCAAAGCGCTCGACCACGGGCCGTCCGCCGTGGAAGCCGACCCAGTACGCGACAGCCGAACCGATATTACAGCCGATCGCGCCTGCCGTCGCGACGAGAAAAAGGTTGAAGCGACCAGTCGAGACCAGGTAGCCCGAAAAGGGCATGATCACCTCAGACGGCAACGGGATACATGCCGACTCTATCGCCATGAGCAGGGCGATTCCGGCATAACCGGTGGAAGAGATAACACTGATGATGAAGACAGCGAGGGTGTTGAGAATTTTTTCGACCATGCGCAGGAGTAAGTGTACCTGCCTCTTCCCGACTTTCCGCGTTGGCTACAATGAAGAGTTGCGCGCAGCGCGCATTGGAGAACAATCGCCGTGGCAGAAACGAACGTAGTTCCAACAGCAGTTCTCACTCCGGTCAAACCAGAGTCAGAGACGAAGAAGCGACAGCTCGTCGCCTTTACCTTCTTCAAAGTGATGCCGGAGTGGCGGCGCCTTCCGCTCGCTGAGCGCGTGGCGCACAAGCGCGCATTCGCCGAAGTGATTCAAAAGTGGAACAAGCCGGGGCAGTTGCTGACCCTTACCTATTCCACCGTTGGGCTGAGACCAGACTGTGACATGGTGTTGTGGCGCATCTGCTACACGATGGAAGATTTGAATCAGATGACCGCTGACCTCATCGCGACGCCGCTCGGCGGTTATCTGGAAACAACGCACAGCTTCATCGCCATGACAAAACGTTCGCAGTATCTGATCGGCCAGGGACCTGCAGGCGTGGCTGAGTCTCGCGGAACAATCCGCCCCGGCAGCCAGAAATACATTTTCATTTATCCGTTCTGGAAGACGCGCGCCTGGTATTTGTTGCCCATGGAAGAGCGGCAGCGCCTGATGAATGAACATATCCGCATTGGCCATCTCTATCCGCGCGTGAAGCTGAACACAACGTATTCCTTTGGAATCGATGATCAGGAATTTGTCGTAGCGTTCGAGAGCGATTATCCCGAAGACTTTCTCGATCTCGTGCAGCAACTTCGCGAAACCGAGATCAGCATGTACACGCTGAAAGACACGCCCATCTTCAGTTGCGTGCGCATGACCCCGGCCGAGATGCTCGACCGCGTCGGATAGACCACATGGCGTCTTCGGCGAAAAAGAAAAGCATCGTGCGCGGCCGGCTCACGCGAAAGCAGGCGCTGGCACCAGAGCGTATCGCGGAAATATTGAAGCGGCTGCAGGCCGCCTACCCCGACGCCGTCTGCGCATTGCATCACAAGAATGCGTGGGAGCTGATGGTCGCGACAATTCTGTCTGCGCAATGCACCGACACGCGCGTGAACCTCGTTACCCCAACGCTATTCAAGCTGTACCCGACACCGAAAGCGATGTCCACGGCAACGCCGGCTGCGATTGAAGAGATCATTCGCTCGACGGGATTCTTCCGTAATAAGACAAAATCGCTGCTGGGCGCGGCGAAATTGATCACGCAGGAGTACGGCGGCGAAGTTCCGCAAACGATGGAAGCGCTGCTGAAAGTTCCCGGCGTGGCTCGCAAAACCGCGAACGTCGTCCTCGGCTCATGGTATGAGATCGCTGACGGCATCGTGGTCGACACGCACGTCTACCGCATTTCGCGTCGCCTGGACTTAACAACTTCAGAGACGGCAGAGAAAGTGGAGGCCGATTTGATGCGCGTGATCCCGCGCGATCGGTGGATCGACTTCTCGCACGAGGTCATCCTTCACGGCCGCGCGATCTGTCTCGCGCGTAAGCCGAAATGCATGGAGTGCCCGCTCGAGAATCTTTGCTACTCGCCCGACAAGACATGGAGTAGTGTTTAGAAAATCAGTATGTCCATCGCTATTGCGAGGAGTATCACCAGACCGAATAACACGCACCCGATAAGCAGAACGCGCACGGCAATCCAACGCGCCATCGTCATGTTGACGCGTCGATTGAATCCATTTCCCGCCATGATCGCCTCAACGAGTCCCGGAATGGTGTGCAACTTGGCCTCGACCCACGGCTCCCAGCCGTGTTCCCGCAGCGTGGCGCTGGTGATCGGTCCGATAGACGCAGCGCGAAGCATCGTTGGACGCTGGCTGAAACCCGATGCATTCATCAGGCGGATGAAGTTGTCCACCGTAGAAGAGCTGGTGAAGGTCACTATCTCCGGCGGCGTAGCCGAGAGAACCACTTCACGGACCTTTTGCTCAGAATCAGCCGGAATCACCGTGCGGTAGGCATCCGCGGTGTCGACCCACGCGCCCGCTTCTTCCAGGGCCTTCGGGATGACGTCACGTGCCAATG
>DATMOZ010000153.1:0-19716 GCA_035567995.1 Acidobacteriaceae bacterium | reverse complement strand
CGGAGTGGCCGAGTTCGTGCGAAATATGAGTGAAATAGGCGATTCGCGGCTTGATGCGCTCGATGTATTCGATGGCGCGTTCGACGTTTGCATGGCTGGGATGCGGAGTCTTGCGAAGAGCGTCGAGCACCAGCACATCGACTCCGTGCAGCAGCGCCATGCTCGCGTCGGGAATGTCGCTCATGTCGGTCAGGTAAGCCGCGTTGCCGAAACGAAATCCTGAAATCGTTTGGTCGCCGTGCTGCACGGGAACCCGGAGAAAATTCGCGCCGTTAAGCGTCAGAATCTCGGGCAGGTCATGCAACTCGACTCGCGCCTTGGTCGGATATTTGTTCTCTTTGGAAAACGTGTAATGAAATATCCGGCTAAGCACCTCGGCTGTCTCGGGTCCCGCATAGAGCGGGATGCGACCTGCTTTGAAGCTGAGCGGACGCAGATCATCAAGCCCGAGAATATGATCGGCATGGCCGTGGGTGTAGAGCACTGCGTCTATGCGATTGAGTCTTTCGCGTAGTGCTTGCTCGCGGAAGTCCGGGCCAGCATCGATCAGCACGACGTGGTCCTGCCATTGAATCGCGACAGAGGGGCGGGTTCGCCTGTCACGTTCGTCAGGCGACGTGCAGACGGCACAGTCGCAGCCGAGTGTGGGCACTCCCATCGAGGTGCCGCTGCCGAGGATAGTGAGCGTCGCCTGCATCGTGCGGCTCAGCGAACTATTTTCGGGCCGTTACCTGTCGCCCTGCTCGCCGTTGCGGCAGCTTTCACTGTTGCCTCATTTGATATTGCGGTTGCCAGTCGTGTGAAAAGCATCCGCAGCTCGAACAACGCGCTGTCGAGCATTTGCTTTTCTTCTTCAGTCAGATTGCCGGCGGTTTTTTGCGCAATGACGTCGAGCATATCGATAGATTGCCGCGCGCCGAGGATGTCAACGCGCATCTGCTCTCCCTGCGGAGTGCCGACGCCAAGTTGCATGAGGGCAGTCATGTAAAACGATTGCACCACGTGCAGGAACGAGACTTGCGGCTCGCGCGGCGCACCCGGATTCTGCGCGCGCACCATTTCGTCGATGCGTTCTGAAGAAGACCGGAAGGCCGACATCTGTTTCGCCGCCTCTTCTGCGGTCGGGCCCGCGGGTAAATCTGGTTCTTTTTCTTCTCCCCGCTGTGTCGCGGCCGCGACAGGGCCAGGCTTTGTAACCTGTGGAGCGGGCTTTGGAGCAGGCGGCGGAGGCGTCGCCACCGCAGCAGTGCTGGCTTCTTCGCGTAGATCGCCTTCGAGGTTGAATTTCCGGCGATCGTTGACTACGAACTGGGGTTCCTTGTCGGGCATCGTTTAGTCCTATTCTAGAGACAGTTGAAATGGAAGTGCTGTGGCGCTAGCTGTTCCACCGTCATATTGGAACGTCGCCCCGCGCTCGACCAGCTCGCGTCGTACATAACCTAAAGCGATCTGAGACCCGTCGGGCGCCTCGGTAACACTCGTCAGCTCGCCGACCGGTTTTTCGTCAATGCTCAACGATGTTCCCGGCGCCGGGCTGCGGCCTGTCAGCACGAAGCCTTCGAAACTGCGGTGCACGGCGCCTCGCGAACGAATGCGCTCGACAATCTCCTGCCCGAGATAGCAGCCCTTCGCAAAGTGCAGCGCGCGCGTCTGATTCGTTTCCTGAGGCAGATCGCGACCGCGGATGTCGACCCCATATCGCGGCGTTCCCGAGAGAATTCGCAAGGTCTCCTCGGCCCGCGTGCCACACGGAACCGCACCGGCTTCTGCGAGCGTCGACCACAGCGACGCGATCTCGGCCGGATGAATCCAGATCTCATATCGCGGCACCAGATTGTCGTCCGCACTGCAGACTGTGATCTCCGCTGCGTTCCACTTAGTTGAGATGAAGGCTCCCGTGCCTAAGTTTGTCGCGGTTATGCCGATCTTCTCGAGAACCGAGCTGGCGGCCGGACCGGCAATGCCGATCGCCGTGAGATCAGCATCAAGCGAGGTGAGTTCGACGTCATCCATGATGATGTAGCGGTCGAACCATGCGAGCAGAGTGTCGCGTTGCTCACGGGTGGTTTCGAGGACGAAGTCTTCGGCACGCCGATATGCGAATAGATCGCCCTGGATTCGGCCCTGCGCGTTGAGCACGAAGTTGTAATTGCGGGTGCCTGTCTCCAGCGACTGGGCCGAATTCGTCACCATCCCGTTGAGCCAGCGGACCTTGTCCTCGCCGAGGACCCGGATGCGTGAGCTATAGCCTAGATCAAACATGCCGCAGGATTTGAGGAACGCGAGCGTTTCCAGGCGAGCTTCGTCAAAGGATGGAACAGTCAGCGCGCCACAGTATGGCTCGGCGGTCGCCGCGTGCAGCGACTCTGCGAGGGGCGTCCGTTCGAGGGTCGCTACGGTTTGTTGAGAATTGTCCACGGGCAGGCGGTACACTTCGATTATAAATCGCGATTGCATGCCGCATTCAGCGTCGCCTGGAGAGATCGCAGAGCAGGAAGGGAAATGCAATTACGCAGTTTTAAAAAACGGGTTGTTCTTTGGCTACAGCTTGCGTTAGCTGCGACTGCATTAGCGCAAACTGTGCCCACGACCGGGACGCCGAGCGCCCTACCGCCAATCGCAGAAACTCACATCACACCGCAGCAGGCCAAGGAACTATTCCGGTCGGTCGATGACATTATGCGATTCGCAAGCCAGGATTCGAAACTCATCATCCACCACGAGGTGAAGCGCCGTTTGACGACGCGCGATGCTGTGGAGAAGTTCCTCGAACTGAAGTTTAACGAAGACGAAAGCGCGAAGCGTCTGCAGCGCTCAGAGATTGTCTTAAAGAAATTTGGCCTGCTCGATCGGGACTTCCAACTGGGGCCGTTCTTGCTTTCTCTGCTTCGTGAGCAGATCGCGGGCTTCTACGACAACAAGACGAAGACCATCAACCTGCTCGATTATTTGCCGCCGGATTCGCAAAAGCCCGTGTTGGCGCATGAGCTGACGCATGCACTGCAAGACCAGCATATAGATCTGACAAAGTGGCAGAACCAGAGCCCGAACACAATCGCAAAGAATGTGAAAGAAGACAACCAGCACATTGAGCGCGACGAAGACGACACAGCGCGCGATGCCGTGCTCGAAGGCCAGGCTATGGTCGTCTTTTTTGATTACGCATTGCGCGCTTCGGGTAAGACGCTGCAGGAGATGCCCGAAAGCCTGCCAAAAATTGAAGAGTCTATGGGCGATAGCAGTGATTCGCCGATTCTCGCGCGCGCCCCGCTTGTCTTGAAGGAGTCGTTGATATTTCCATACCGTGAGGGCGTGGGGTTTGTCGGCACCATTCTCGCGAAGTCTGGTCCGGCGGCGGCTTTTGCAGGAACGCTGGACCGCCCGCCTTCCTCCAGCTTCGAAATACTGCACCCGGATGCTTATTTGGAGCACGTGAAAGTTCCCGTGTTGCAGTTGCCGGACTTACATCCGCTTTTAGACGCGGACTACAACCCATACGACGTCGGCGTGATGGGCGAAGTGGACGTGAGGATGCTGGCAGAACTGTTCGCCGGCCCGGACATGGCGAAGCAGCTTTCATCCAGCTGGCGCGGCGGAATCTATTACGCGGCGCAGCGGAAGAGTGCGATAACCCCTGCCGCTAAAGCGTCGACTGCGTCTCTGGGTCTGGCATATCTCTCGCGCTGGGCCACGCCGGCCGCGGCCAACAAATTCGCGACCATGTATGCGGCACAGTTCGCGCGTAAGTATCAGCACGTAACGCGCGATATCGAGGCGGCTACCGGTGACGCGGAACAGATTTACAAGACCGAAGAAGGACCTGCGATTGTCTTGGTGGCCGGCAACAGTGTATTGACACTGGAGGGGTTTGAGTTGCCCTTGGCGCGGAAATTAGAACTGTCGATATTGGCAAGCGAGCCGAACAGTGAGTTACGGGTAGCGGCCACTGCCGCTCCACCCGAACTTACCGGCAACCTGCGAGCGTTGTTTCTGCATCCTGACGTCATGCTGCGTCGTGCGCTCACTCGCTGATCTGCGCTTGTATACTGACCAACGGTGTCCTCAATAAAATTGGCAGCGTTTTTTGCGCCGATAAACACTCGCTTTTCGGTTAGGAGCAAATCGTTTGCAACAAGCAGAAATTGGAATCATTGGCGGCAGCGGGCTCTACAACATGCCTGGCCTGACTGATGTAAGGGAAGTTGAAGTAGATACGCCGTTCGGTCCGCCATCGGAGAAAATCGTTCTCGGTCGACTCGAAGGGCGTGAGGTGGCGTTTTTGGCGCGTCACGGTCGGGGCCATCGGCTATTGCCCTCGGAGATAAATTTTCGCGCCAACATTTTCGCGATGAAAAAGCTGGGGGTAGAGAGCATTCTCTCCGTATCTGCAGTCGGCTCGTTAAAGCTCGAGCATAAGCCGACCGACTTCGTGATACCTGACCAGTTCATCGACCGCACGACGCATCGTGTCTCAACGTTTTTCGGCGACGGAATCGTCGCGCATGTTGCGTTTGGGGATCCTGTCTGTGCGACCACCGCTATCACGTTTCGCGACGCATGTCGCAGCGCGGGTGTTGTTGGCAAGCAGGGTGGAACCTATGTCTGCATGGAAGGCCCGCAGTTTTCGACGCGCGCGGAATCGAACCTCTATCGCAGTTGGGGAGCCGACGTTATCGGCATGACGAACCTGCAGGAAGCCAAGCTGGCTCGCGAAGCGGAGATCTGCTACGCGACGCTGGCAATGGTTACTGACTACGATTGCTGGCACCAGGGACATGATGACGTGACCGTCGAGCAGGTCATCGCCGTGCTACAGCAGAACGCAGAAAACGCGACGAAGGTCGTCCGTGCGGCGGTCGCCCTTTTGCCGCGCAACAGCAATTGCCCGTGCCGCAGCGCGCTGAAGTACGCGATATTGACCGACCGCGCCGCGATCGCTCCCGAGACACGTCAAAAGCTCAGCCTTCTGCTCGACAAATACCTAAATAACTAAGAAAGACGGGATCGATGGCAATTTTAGTAGTCGGATCTGTTGCGTTCGACAGCATTCAAACTCCACATGGCAAGCGGGAAAAATGTCTCGGCGGGGCCGCGACTCATTTCGCTTTGGCGGCTAGTTTTTTTTCACCCGTTCGCGTAATCGCAGTCGTCGGCGAAGACTTTACGGGAACGGAAGAATCTGTGCTGAAACAGCGCGCCGTAGACACGCAAGGCATTGAGCATCTGCCGGGCAAAAGCTTCCACTGGAGCGGCTCCTATCTGCGCACGTTGAACGAAGCTGACACCTTAAATACAGAGCTGAACGTCTTCGAAAGTTTCGAGCCGAAGATTCCTTCCAGCTACGGCGACAGTGAATTCCTCTTTCTCGCGAATATCGATCCGGCGTTGCAGAGCAAGGTTCGCGCCGCAATGCCAAAAGTGAAGATGGTGTGCGGCGACACCATGAATTTCTGGATCAGCGGGCAGCGCGACAAACTGGCAGCGGTTCTGCGCGAGCTTGATGTGTTGCTCATCAATGATGGCGAGGCAAAAATGCTGGCGAACGATCAAAACCTTGTTGGCGCGGCCGACAAAATTCTGAAGATGGGGCCGAAGACGCTCATCGTCAAGCATGGTGAGTTTGGCGCGACAGCTTTCTTTAGCGAACGCTCATTCGCCGACGGTAAGAAGCGCGTGCCGTTTCGCGCTCCGGCTTTGCCGCTGGCAGAAGTGATCGACCCCACCGGCGCAGGCGACAGTTTCGCCGGAGGATTTTTCGGCTATCTGGCATCCCAGCCTGAAGTGACACCGGCCGCATTCCGCGCAGCAATGTTTTACGGCGGCGTTATGGGTTCTTTCTGCGTCGAGCGTTTCGGAACAGAACGTGCACAGTCGTTGACGCGCGAAGAAATCGATCAGCGCTTTGCATTGTTCAAGGAGATATCGCATCTTGAGTAAACCGGCTTCGCGATCGCAGGAATACCTGCTGGTCGCGATGCTCGCTCTCGTGTTGGCTGCGATCTCGCTTTCTTACTGCTACTCCCATGGCCTGCTCCTGCTTTACGGCGATGCAGTGGCCCACCTTCACATAGCGCGGCGTCTCTTTGATTCGCGCCGGCCCGGGTTTCGTCAACTGGGAACGGTCTGGTTGCCGCTGCCGCACCTGCTCATGCTCCCGTTCGTGAACATGGCGTGGTGGCGCAACGGTCTCGCGGGCGCGTGGCCCTCGATTGCTTGCTACATCGCTGCTGCGACTGGTATCTATCGGCTGGCCCGTTTCTGGCTGCCGCCGTTGATGTCCTTGGTGGCATTCGCGGCTTTCGCGCTGAATCCCGGTCTGCTCTATTTCGCAACAACCGCGATGACGGAACCGCTTTTCCTCGCGGAGATGATCTGGGCGGTGGTCTTCCTCGTCGCGTTTCGTCTGCACATGGCGAAAGGAGAGCGGGCTGAGGCTCAGCGCGCTCTTATCAGAATGACCCTTGTGCTGGTCGCGGCCATTTTTACGCGCTATGACGGATGGGTACTTGCGTTTCTGGCGTGGCTGTTCGTCGTTCAGGTATGGTTTCCGCTGCGTCGCAACCGCGAAATGACGCGGGCCTTCATTGTAATGACCACCGCTCTAGCCATCGCGCCGCTGATCTGGCTCGTTTACAACCAGTATCTCTCCGGAGACGCGCTCGACTTTCTTCGCGGGCCCTATTCGGCAAAGGCCATAGACGCCCGCACCACGAGGCCGGGTTCGCCGCACTATCCGGGCTATCACAGCATGCGCGTCGCAGCCGTCTATTTTTTCAAGTCTGCGAAGCTTGGGGCGGGAAGCGGAACAGCCGGCGATTGGATCGCCTGGCTTGCCGCTGCTGGATGTGTGGTGGGCGGCTGGATATATCGCAAAAAATCAGTCGCGCCGTTGTTGCTGCTCTGGCTGCCGCTGGCGTTTTACGCGTACTGCATCGCATACGGCGCAGTACCAATTTTTTTGCCGATCTGGTGGCCCTTCTCCTGGTACAACACGCGCTACGGCATGGAGCTTTTGCCTACGCTGGCATTGTTTCCCGTCTTTCTGTTTGCTCTGATTCCTGTGAAGCTTGCGCGTTGGCGCGATGCTGCGGCTGTATGTGCGCTCGCGCTGATCGTCTTCAACGCCTACCGCACGGCACGCGCGACTCCGTTAGTGCTGCAGGAAGCCCGCGCAAACTCAGCAACACGCATTCCGTTTGAACGCGCGCTTGCCCGCACGCTCGTATATATGCCGCCGCGCGTCACGTTGTTGATGTACACATCTCAATATGTCGGAGCGTTACAGCGCGCGGGCATTCCCCTGAAACAGACCCTCAACGAAGGCGATTTTCGCGAGTGGCAAGCCGCGCTTCTCGATCCTGCCGGCCAGGCGGACTATGTGCTTGCTACAGATGGAGACGCGGTCGCTGCTGCGGTGAAAGCGCATCCGCAAGGCTTGCAGGAAGTATCCGTAATCTGCTCGACCGGCCAGCCCTGCGCGCGGCTTTACGTTTCGCCCGCTCGCGCAGCCCGTTCCGACTTGTATACCGGGCGGTAGACAGACGAGGCGTACACATCGCGCGCAATGCTACCATCGCGTTTCCGGGACATGATTGATTACGTCAAAGCACACGCCTGCGGCAACGATTTCCTTATTATTGACGAGAGTCTTGCACATGGCCGCCATGCCGAGCTGGCTCGCGCGATGTGCTCGCGCCACACTGGTATCGGCGCTGATGGAATTGAGTTCGTGGACGGTCGCAAGATCCGTCTCTTCAATTCGGACGGATCGGAAGCCGAGATTTCGGGCAATGGAACTCGCTGCGTCGCGGCGTGGCTTGCGCATTTGACCGGCACTCAGGAGCTTGTTCTGGACACACATGCCGGACTTCGCACGTGTCGCGTCGTGTCCTCAATGAACAACCATTTCGAAATCGAATCTGAGATGGGTACTCCGACAGTCGCAGCCGGTACTTTTCGGTATCGGCAGCAAGAAATTGCAGGCGTGATCGTGTCAACTGGGAACCCGCATTTCGTTTTGTTTGTCGACACCGATGATTTCTCTTACAACGGGCTGCCTTGGGTTGAACTGGGCAGGGAGATCTGCGAGTCACCGAAGTTTCCTAACGGAACCAATGTGGAGTTTGTGCGCGTGCTCAGCCGAGAAGCGATCGCGATTCGCATTTACGAACGCGGCGCAGGACCCACTACGTCTTCTGGAACTGGCAGTTGTGCGGCGGCTGCTGCCAGCATGACCATGCGCGGGCTTTCGCGCAGGCTCCGTGTTGAGGCGCCCGGGGGTTCCCAACAGGTGGTCTGGGAACGGCCAGACACACAGATACTGCTTACCGGCCCCGCCGACTTGATTGCGAAGGGTGAAGCTTTCCTATGAAGCCGCTGAAGCCTCGAGCGTTGGCCCGCGGCAGCCGGATTGCGCTGGTCTCGCCATCCAGTTCGTTTGACCATGCGCGCTGGTCTGCAGGCGAGAGCGCAATCCGCGCCTTCGGTTACGAACCGGTCCCGATGCCCAATTCGATGAAGGCCGAGCCGCAGTATTTTGCGGGGACGGTCGAGCAGCGGCTTGCTGACATTCATGCTGCGTTCGGCGATCCATCGATTGATGCCATACTCTGCAACCGCGGGGGGTATGGCTCAAACATGTTGCTGCCGGGGCTGGACCTCGATCTCATCCGCGCAAATGCCAAGGCGTTCATCGGACACAGCGACGTGACATCGTTGATGACCTGGATGCAACGCGAGACCGGCTTAGTGACGTTCCACGGGCCGTTGCTCGCGGGCGATTTCAGCCGCGAAAACGGAGTAGACGCAGCGAGCTGGGAAAGCGCACTCCAGCGAACCGCACCGTGGCAACTGGATGCAGCGTCAGGTCTCACTATCCTGAAGAGTGGTGCGGCCCGCGGAACCTTGTCCGGCGGATGCCTGCCGATGCTGGCCGCATCACTCGGTACTCCCTACGAAGTCGAAACGCGTGACAGCATTCTGTTTCTCGAGGACGTGAATACGCGCCCTTACCAGATTGACCGTATGCTGGTGCAGCTGCGCTACGCTGGTAAGTTCGATGGGGTGCGCGGCGTCATCTTCGGCGCGATGATGGACTGTGTATCACCGGGTGCATCGCCGACGCTGCTATGGGACGTACTCAGGCGTTTTTTTAAAGACTTCGATGGTCCGGTTGTCTATGGCTTGCGCTCAGGACATGTGCGTTCGGCAAATATAACCGTGCCTTTGGGCGTAAATGTCGAATTGGATGCACAGCGAGAACCAATCCTGCGCTTTCCAGAAAGCGCAGTAGAGGAGCGGTAGATGGAGCAACGGAAACATATCCACCTGATCGGGATTTGTGGCACGGCGATGGCCTCACTTGCTGGACTGTTGCAGCAGCGCGGGCACAAGGTGACCGGTTCTGACAACGCCGCGTACCCGCCAATGTCCGATGTTCTCGCCGCGCTCGGAATTGAATTGAAACAGCCGTACAACATCACAAATCTCGAACCGCGGCCAGACCTGGTCATTGTCGGAAATGCCATCTCGCGCGGCAACGTTGAGCTTGAACATGTGCTTGATCAGCGCATTCCGTTGCAGTCCATGGCAGCGACCATTCACGATGAGTTTCTCATCGGACGCGACTCTTTTGTTGTTGCAGGAACGCACGGGAAAACCACAGTCACCAGCCTGCTCGCCTGGATTTTTGAGACGGCTTCGAAGACCCAGCCGGAGTTTTTGCCTTCGTTTCTCATCGGCGGAGTAGCCGAGAATTTCGGCACCAGCTTCGCACTGCGGGACTCGCGGCCGTTTCTGCTGGAGGGAGACGAGTACGACACAGCCTTCTTTGATAAGGGGCCGAAATTCCTCCACTATTTTCCTGATGCTTTGATCCTGACGCATGTCGAGTTCGACCACGCCGATATTTATCGAGACCTTGAAGAGGTGAAGACTGCATTCAAGCGCTTAATCAATCTCGTGCCGCAACGTGGCCGGGTCGTCGCATTCGACGCCTCAGCGAATGTCGACGAATGTATTGCGCGCGCGTTTTGCAAGGTAGAACGCTACGGATTTACGGAGCGCGCCATGTGGCGGCTCAGTGAATATAAGCAGCATGCTGAAATAGCGAGTTGGAAGGTGTCGCGGGATGGCAATCCCTGGGCGGAATTTACGATGCCGCTCGCGGGTGAACACAACGCGTTGAACGCGACGGCCGCGGCTGCATTGGCCTTCGGCCAGGGCATAGAGCTCGAGCCAATCAAGCAGGCGCTGCGCACGTTCCGCAGCGTCAAGCGGCGGCTCGAGGTGCGAGCCGAGATTGCCGGCGTGACCTTCATCGACGACTTTGCACATCACCCAACGGCGATCCGCGAAACGCTGCGCGCCTTGCGAAGCCGCTACGTAGGCCGCCGCCTCATTGCGGTGCTTGAGCCCCGCTCAAACACGCTGCGGCGCAACGTCTTTGAAGGCGAACTGGTAGAAAGCCTGATGCTCGCCGACGAGGTCGTGCTGGCAGATGTGTTTCAAGCGGCAAATATTCCGAAGGCACAATTACTGCACCCCGAAAACGTCGTCGCTCATCTGCGGGACGCGGGAAAGCCCGCACGCCTGCTGCCGGATGCCGATGCGATCGTCACGCACCTGGTGCCGCGGTTGCGAGGCGGCGATGTTGTAGCAATCCTGTCGAATGGCGGCTTTGGCAATATCTATGAGAAGCTGCCCCGAGCGTTTCGGGAAGCACAGCGCACAGAAGCGCTGGCATGATCGCTGCGCTGTTAATGTTCGGCGCGTTCGCTGTACTGGCGCCGCCCGCCGCGCTCATCGCGTTTCCGTGGACGCTGATTACGCGCAACCCTGACTTTCTTTATCGCACCGGCATCAGGATCGTGCGCATCGGTACGCGGCTCGCAGGAATCCGCGTCGTCGTTTTTGGCCGCAGCGCCGTTCCGCGCGACCAGAACTGCATATTCATGTGCAACCACGTATCAAACCTCGATCCGTGTGTAATGGTGCCGCCGATTCCGGGGCGGTGCTCCATCCTTGTGAAGCAGGAGTTGATGCGCGTCCCGATACTGGGTGCCGCGATGCGAATGGCCGACTTCGTTTCCGTTTCGCGTGCCGGCGATCGCCAGTCAGCCGTTGAATCTGTACGGCAAGCTGCGGCGGTGTTGCAGTCGGGGGTTCACATTCTCGTTTTTCCAGAGGGGACTCGTTCGCGCGATGGTCGTCTACTACCGTTTAAGCGCGGGCCGTTCCATCTTGCTCTCGAGAGCGGTGCGGCAATCGTGCCCATGACGGTAAGCGGTACCGAAAACATGATGCAGAAGGGAAGCATGCGTGTTCTGCCCGGGACCGCCACAGTACATTTTCACGAAGCAGTTAACCCTCGCGACTACGAGAATGTCGACGCTCTGTTGAGGGCTGTGCGGGAAAGCATTCGCTCTGTGCTGCCACCGTCAATGCAGCCGCTGGAAACGCGTGAGAACTAGCTACTTCAGAATCGCGTTGTAACCGTCAGCCTGCAGTTTTACCCGCATCGCGTCGGCCTCAGCCCTCGACGCAAAGGGACCGATCTGCACGTGGTACAGGTGATCGGGTTCATTGCGAACGATCGCGTGGTATCCACGTTTGCGGAGCGCAGCGGCAAGCACTTCAGCGTCTTCAGACTGTGCCGCGGCCATCAGTTGCACCATCGTTTGTCCGCCAGTGCTGCTGGCGGCCGGCGGTTGCTTTGGCGGGACAGGCTTGACCACCGGTGTTGGAGCGGCTTCGGCGGTGTCGGCTTCGGCCTTTGTCGGTGCTGCCTTCGCCGGCACACGGGTCGCTATAGCGGCGCTCGGTGTTGTAGAAGGTTTATCCGCTGTGGGCGCATCCGGATCAGGGCTCGAATCGGAGTCACTCACAGCAGGCTGCGAGGCCGTCACTTGGGTCTTCCCCGCGGCGGGCGTTACTGCCGTGGGAGCCTCGCCGCTGCGTCGGCCGAGGGAGTAGCCCAGACCGAAGAACACTGCGCAGACCAGAACTACGCCAAAGAAGATGGCCAGCAGCGCGCCTGTACCCAGGGTGATCTCGTGGTCCTCACGTTCATCAAGTTCGTTTAGTAATCCGCTCATCCTCTTGTTTCACCGGGCAAGTTCGAAGGTGGCTGCGAGACCATAGTACGGTTCAGGATGTTCAGCAGTTCCATCGGCAATGGGAAAACGATGGTCGTGTTTTTCTCGACGCCGATGTCGGTCAGCGTCTGCAGATAGCGCAGTTGCAGCGTCATTGGCTGTGTTGCCATCAATGCGGCGGCATCGACCAGCTTTTGTGCGGCGCCAAGTTCGCCTTCAGCATGAATGATCTTCGAACGCTTTTCGCGCTCAGCTTCTGCCTGTTTGGCCATCGCGCGCAACATGGACTCGGGCAGATCGACCTGCTTCACTTCGACGCTGATGACCTTCAGTCCGAAAGGCTCAGTATGTTGATCGATGATCGTCTGAATGCGCTGATTGAGTGCTTCGCGGCGCGACAGCAAGCCATCGAGTTCAACTTCGCCGAGCACAGAGCGCAATGTGGTTTGCGCAAACTGCGACGTCTGATAAATGTAGTTCGAAACCTGTACGACCGCCTTCACCGGATCAACGACGCGAAGCGTAATGACAGCGTTCACTTTCAGCGTTACGTTGTCGCGCGTGATGATGTCCTGCGACGGAACCTCCATCGCCTCTTGCCGCAGGGTTATGCGCACCATCTGGTCGAACGGCCGGAAGACGAGAATAACGCCGGGACCCTTGGGGTTCGGCAAAAGACGGCCAAGGCGAAACACTACGCCGCGCTCATACTCCTTCAAAATCTTGATGGAGTTGAACAGGTACAGGACGACGATGACAATCACGACGAGTACAGGCAAACCGGGCATGAAATTTCTCCTCCTCGTGCCGCTCCCGCGCGCTGATGCGGCACGATGCGAGGTCAGCAGGATTGTAAATTAATGCGGCGCGCGCGCCTGTTATCTGCGCGGGTTACTGGGGATGTGCGAGGCCTGTGGTCCCGCTGCGGTCACTCGAAGTGTCAGGCCATCATGCCCAGTAACGCGGACCTGCGATCCGGCAGACACCTCGACATCAGACAAGGCTTCCCAGATCGCGCCGTCGATCAAGACCTGGCCGGTGGGCGCAAGCGGAGTTAGCGTCTTGGCGAGCTGATCTACAAGCGCGTCCAGTCCGGTGCGGACCTTTAACCTGCGGGCGCGCATCGCGATGATGATGAGAAAAAAGGTGATGCCGCCGATCGCCAGGCCGACTCCGACCGCGGTACCGACGTGTACGCGCAGTTCCTGCACCGGCGAGTTCACCAAGGTAAGCAGTCCAAAAATAAGGGACGCGAGACCTGCCAGCGCCAGAGCGCCGTGACCGCCATATTTTGCTTCAAGAGCGATAAGCACCATTGCGACCAGCAGCAACGCAACAGATGCGTACCGCAGCGGCAAGAGGTTCAGCGCGAACAAGGCCAGAAGGACGAACAGCACCCCAACAGCACCCGGCACGATCGTCCCCGGCACGTTGAATTCCAGATAGATCAGGAGCACGCCGGCGGCCAACAGGAGCACGGCAATGTTCGGGTCGACCAGCCGCGTCAGCAGCCGCTCGCGAAGCGAAGGACGAAAAGCCAGAACAGTCGCGCCGCGGGTGCGCAGGGTGGTTGTCGCTCCGTCGAAGCGTTTGATGGCACGTCCATCCAGCATGTCCAGCAGTGCTGCAGTATGTGGTGAAATCACGTCAATCAGGTGCAGTTGCTGCGCTTCGTCTGCTGAGTACGCTTTCGAATTTCGCACTGCATCTTCGGCCGCGGCAACATTTCGGCCGCGACGCTCGACGTAGGAGCGCAGAAATGCTGCTGCGTCATTCTCGGTCTTTTGTTTCAGGATTGGGTCTGGCTGGGCGCCGGCGAAAACCGGATGCGCCGCTCCGGCATTTGTACCCGGCGCCATGGCCGCCACGTCTGCTGCTTCGAGGACGAAAAATCCAGCGGAGGCCGCGCGGCTCCCAGAGGGTGCGACGTAAACAATCACAGGCACAGGAGAAGCTTCGATCTTTTCAACTATGTCGCGAGTCGAGTCGAGAAGCCCACCCGGCGTGCTCAATTCGAGGACGATCGCGTCAGCGTGTTGTGAGGCTGCCTGAGCAAGCCCGCGTGCGACATAGGCGGCGGTAACCGGCTGAATTGTGTCGCGCAGGCGGAGTTGCAGAACGACCGGCGCACTCTCGTGCTTCTGCGCCCAGCTCGCAGTCGATAAAGCGACAGCCAACGCCGCAAACGCAACTAGTGCACCGCATCTCACAAAGCACCTTTGCCGCGCGCCGCTTTCATTTGTTCCAGCGCAAAAGCTGCCTGTTTAAACGATGCTTCGTTGTACGTGCGCTTGATGCGTTCCAGTGGCTGGGCGTCTTCGTCGTTCGCTGTGGGCTTGCTCACGGCGACAGCTGGGCTACTGCTGCCAGCCTCCTTAGCGAGGATTTTCACCAGAGCGCTTGCTTCGGTATCGTTCGGTCGCAGAGCCGCCGCCCGTTCAGCTTCCTTCAACGCCGCCGTGTATTCATGGTCCCGGCGCATCGCAACTGCCAGGTTGTAGTGGTAGTCCGCATCTTCCGGATCGAGTGCGATCGCCTGCTGGAACTTTGCAGCGCCATCCTTGCCATGGCGGCTGGCGGCGACTCCCTCATTGTTCACTACCTCAGGCAGCGGCAACTGTACGGCAATCGAAGCGAACGCGTCTTCGGCACGCGGATAGTTCCCGCTGTAGAAAGACGCGAGACCAAAATAGAAGGCGGCTTCCTGCCCCAGCGGATCAGTCTTCGCAACGTGTTGCAGAGTCGCGGCAGCTTGCTCCCATTCCTGGGCGGCGAAATAGGCCTTGCCCAGCGCGAGCGACGCTGGTGCGTAAGCCGGCGCCAGACGCACAGCTTCCTTCAGGTGACGCATGCGCTCGTTCCTGTCAGCTTCGACAAGACCGCGGTTGAAATTCTCATAAGCGTCGAGTCTCGGCTTTTGCATCTGAGCGATGAAATCCGCCTGTGTAACGGTGAAGGTCGGATCCAGGGACCGCGCTAACTGCCAGCCCATGGTGCCTTCGGCGTCCAGAAGCTGAGAGAGGTCTCCCTCCTGCATCACCGGCGCGCCCATGCGGACAGTCTTCACAAACAGCATCTGCGCCGTTGCCGTCAGACGCTGTTCGGCTAATGAGTAACTGCCGACAACCACGACGTCCGCGTCCAGGGTCTGTGCCAGTCGATAAGTCGTCGCGCGTGATGGGCGAAAGTTAACCGGCAGCCCAAGATGGTCAAGCGCGTAAGTCCGGTCATCGAAGGTCAGCGGTAGAAATCCGGCCTTTGAGAACGCCTGATTCAAGGTCTCTGGAAACGACTCGCCGATCCAATCGAGACTCTTCTGACCGGTGTGATTCTCAAACGGAAGCACGAGCACGACGCGGCCGTTCAGGTCTTCCGGTGCAGCGGCTTTGGATGCTTGCGACCAGCCCGGATCGGCCAACGCAAGAAGCATTGATACAAACAGTACGCGGTAACAAAAAGAAAGGATCACTGCCTAGCCATTATAATTCTCGGCTTCGCAAGCGATTTCTAGTGCAGGTCGCTCGACTGAAGCGCGAGCAATGCCGCCCACTGGCCTTTGCGCTCTTCATACCAGATGACGCGACCGCCCAGCAGCGCAGCAGCATCGGTCGGGCCGACATCCTCATGGAATCCGAAGTAGCCTCGCTCCCATTTCTCATTCTGCTGTCCCAGCCGGAACGGCAGGGCCGCCGGTGCATATTTCGTCGAAAAGATAAACGCTAGGTTCGCGGCACCCGAGCTATTCGCCGGCGCTGTCAGTATTTCGCGGGTGAAGTTGTCCACGGTGACGACTCGCCACGGCGTCTTGATGTACCCAAGCCATGGTTTGCTCAACTCGTCGCTTCCGGGCCACGCGGTTAGAACTGTCGCGGTTGGCGAGGTCTTCAGGAGCCTTGCCGCCGCATGTTGGTGAAGGACGATCATGTCGCGGTAAGCCAGATTGTCTTCTGGCGCGAATCTGTAAGGCGGATTCACCACCAGGCCGAGAAAGAAAGCGACCGCGGAGAAGGCCACGAGCCAGCCCCACTGCGGAACTCGCCTCCACCAGGTCGCCACCGCAGCCAACAGCACCAGCGGATAAACCGGCAGCAGGTACCGCGTCAACAGCGCGCCACCGAGCAGAGAAAACAGGACCAGGTTCACCAAAATGATGAGCAGTATCAAAGGACGATGCCGCGCAGCCGGCCGTGCCACAGCAACGGCGTCAATGTCGCTCTCGATGCGTGGCGGCAGAAACATCGCAGCGACCATGCAGATCGTCGGCACAAACATATTCATATGCGCCGTCGCATGAAAGACGCGATGTCCGAAGGCGAGCAAAACACGCAACGGGGTCAGCGTCGAAGTCGCGTTGTACCGCAGGTATTCCGGATTGCCAAAGACGAATCCGGTCTCATGCTTGTGGTACGCATACCAGGCAACAAGGGGTATCGCCGCAGCACAGAGGAGAAGGGCGCGGAGCACGCCGGTACGGGCTGGCACTTTCTTGCGTAAAACGCGCAAAACCTCCCACGCTGCGAGCGCGACTGCATTCACAATCGCGGTCTCCTTTGCCAGCGCTGCGACTGAGAACAGCACAGCAGCTTGAATCAATGGTCCGTACGTCGTCTGCCCGGCAGCGGTATCGCCAAGGCTTCTGAAGTAGGCTGCTAGCGCCCAAATCGTAGCGGCCGCCGCGAACATATCAGCGTGTGCCAGGGTGCTCTGCGCAAACCAGACAGGGTAGAGCGCCGTCAGAAATGTCGTCGCGATCGCAACCTGTGTATTTGTGAGGAGTCGCGCCAGTTGGTATACGCCCAGTAAGGCAAGCGAGGAGACGATACACATCAAGGTGCGCGTCGCAGATGGAACGAATCCCGCGAACCGCCACCACTCTGCCAGCAGCACAGTTGGCAATGGCGGATGTGCGTTAGTCAGCGTGGAATGCGGAATCAGAGATCCGGTGCGGAAAAAATCGTAGGCCGCCGGAATGTAGTAGCCAGCTTCATCCCAGTAGTACGGCAGCCGCAAAAGCGACCCGTGCGCGAGATACACGGCGACAAAGAAGATCGGGAACAGCATCCACAGCGGTAGCGGACGATCAGTACTGGGCTCGTAGAACAGAAAGGTTCTGCGCGGCGCGCTAGGGGGCGAGGGCATTCAATGCCAGATCTAGTGGACAGGACCGTTGGGAGCAACCGTTGCGGGTTCAAGCCGCATTTCGCCGAACGTCTCCTCGTACTGTTTCACGTTTTGCGCCAGTACATTCAACAACGCTTTCGCCTGTTGGGGACTGAGATAAATACCTTGAAAATTTGTGACGTTCACCGCATCGGGTGAATCCTGGCGCGCGGTGCCAAACGTCAGAAAGAAGTCCCACACGCTCACGCGAACCTGCACGCTGTTGGAATAGTTGTCGCGGTAGTCCGCCGTCTGGCTCAATTGGAAGGTAGGATTCTGCTGGCTCATACGGCTCATTTCTTCTTCTGCTGATTCATTCCGAGAGCTGGTGCGAAAGGGGGGACTTGAACCCCCACGGGTTGCCCCGCCAGATCCTAAGTCTGGTGCGTCTGCCAATTCCGCCACTTTCGCAATTCGTTCATAACGCTTTTCATTCCATGTACTTACTGTACCGCTGTGGCACTGCTCTCAAGGGTATCAAAAGTGGCAGTGTCCGTTTTAGTGCCCCTTTGCTCTGCGGTCTGGCACAGCCGTTCCACAGACGCCGCATTAAAGGTAGGACAGAGATGAGCATACCGCAAGGTCATCGAGTGGCTGCTGTGTCCGAGCAGTTCGCCAATGGATTGCAGACTCACCCCGGCCATCGCCAACCGGCTGGCGAAGGTGTGACGGTTAACATGCCATGTGTAGCCTGAAAGATTGGCTTCCTTCATCACCGGCTGTAAGTTTCGGCATTACAATGTCCAGCGATATTGCCTTCAGCGTGGTGAAGGAATTCCTTCCGGATCTTGGGCACGCGATCGCAAAGAAGCACCAGAAGTCCTCAAGCCCGCCGTTGCCGTCGCAATAATGTTGACCACGGAGGACGGATGGGGCCGGACAGGGTATGTGCCAAGGGAGCATGAGAATAAAGTTGTCACTACTCGATCAGCTGGATCTCCGGCTTAGCGACGTTTCAACAAAGGACCGGCGAATTGCAATCGCGATGAGGCGTTGACGTCCAACCGCACGCGAGACTCGGCTGGGCTTACTTATTGAGGACTACGGTGGGTCCAACCGCACGTGTTGGATTTTGCTTGACGGTGACGGATGGCTGGCATGATCTCTATTCGCGGTATTCTCCGATGCATTGCGGCCTGTTTCTGCATCTCGGCGTATATATGTCCCGCGACCTCCCCGCTCGCCGCTGCTGTGGCCACTCCTACAGTTGCTGAGGAAGATGCCTTGCCTGACGCTCCGGCAGCGCAAATTGCTGTGTCCGAGAAGGGGCTGCCACTGGCGATCCTCAAGGATCAGATTCCGATCTGGACGAGCCCGGTGCGGATCAGGACGCATGACCTGATTTGGTTGCTGCCGCTGGGGGCGGCGACCGGTTTGACACTGGCAACCGACACGGACGCCATGCGCAACGTATCGCGCGACCGAAGCTTCAACAAGGACAGTGTGAATGCGTCGAACTATCTATTAGGCTGCGAGATTGCCGTGCCGGTTGGGTTGTATGGCGTTGGACTCTTCAATGGCAGTGCCCACGCGCGCGAGACGGGCATCTTGAGCGGTGAAGCGCTTGCAGATAGCGTGGTGGTGGAGGAAGTCACGAAAATCATCTTTCGGCGGGAGCGTCCTCTCTTCAACAATGCGGCAGGTAACTTTTTTTCGTCGACCGCAGGTTCGAACGGCTCGTTTCCATCGGCACACAGCACGCTAGCGTGGACACTTGCAGCGGTATTGGCAGGCGAGTATCCGTCGAAGTGGATGCAAGTGGGAGTGTACTCTGTCGCCTCGGGGGTAAGCCTGACGCGCGTCCTGGGACAAGAACATTTCCCGAGCGACGTACTTGTGGGCGGCACCGCGGGATGGTTGATCGGGCACTACGTGTTCCAGAAGCATCACGTGTACCACACATCCCGTGCGCTGCGAGCGAAGCACGCGCTTGAAAAATGAGCGACGACATGGGGTTTCTTAATGCATTGCATTAGTCTATGGTGACTTTGAAGTCTCCGCTTCGAAAACCTCGGTAGCTCCTCCGCACTTCGCCAACGGGCCAAACCCAACAACTGCTGTTCTCGTTTTCCGTCATAGATGATCACTTCTTTGGGAAGTCGCGCCGTTTGATCTTTTCGCAAAAACGCGAAATGGCGAAAGCAGACCTCCACCAAAGAATTAAGGCTAGTGAGCGAATTGAGATCCTGGATACTGTCAATAACAACAGTGACGATCACATATGGAGATAGATTCTCATCGGGATTCCGCCTCGCTCGTTGGCGATTGGCCGGAAACCGAAGTCGTTCGATGAACTCCGTTGTTCTCGGCGGCCGTCAGATTCATGATACGCGGACGGCGAGATAATTTGAGCACTCGTGAGCGAATTAACGCTGAGAAGACTCTTGTCATGGCAGAACTACGCGACCGGCTCATTTAGGGGCTTTGCCGCTTCGTGTTCATCGATTGTTTGGATTCGGTT
>DATMOZ010000152.1:0-2888 GCA_035567995.1 Acidobacteriaceae bacterium | reverse complement strand
CGTCCGGCGCGGCGGACATTGGCCTCATTCCCGTCGCCGCATATGCGACGACGTCCGGACTCGCTGTTATCCCCGGCTGCACGATCGCATCGCGTAAACACGTGCGGTCGATTCTGCTCGTGATGAAGCAGGACCAGTCGCTCAAGGATGTGCGCACGGTCGCGGCCGACACTTCTTCGCGCGCCTCCGTTGCATACGCGCACGTGATCTTTAAGAAGTTCTTCAACTCCGATCCGCAATTCATCCCGCACGATCCGGATGCGGCCGGAAATCTCGAAGCGATGCTGAGCGTCGCGGATGCCGCGCTCGTTATCGGCGACCCCGCCTTGTTGGCGCTTGAACAGCGCGCCGCGCTTGAGATTCAGTCGGGCCAGCACTATCAGTACTGCGACATGGCCGAGGAGTGGACGTCGCGAACGGGCCTGCCCTGGGTGTCCGCTTTCTGGGGCGTGCGACCGGAAGCGCTGGCACGAACGGGCGTGAGCGCGGAGGAAGTTACCGCGGACTTCACTGCATCGCGCGATCGAGGACTGAAACACATCAACGAACTGGTCGCAGAGTGGTCAGGAAAAATCGCAGTGAACGAGCGCACCATCCGCACATACCTCACCGAGAACATCCACTACACGCTCGATGATGAGTGTCTTGCCGGCTTGGGATTGTTCTATCGATACGCGGCGGAGACCGGCGTGTTGCCGCAGGCTCCGCCGTTGCGTTTGCTCAGGTGAATCAAGCCGTCGCGGCCAAAACAGACTTCCGCTTCGGCGAAAATTTTTTCTGGTAATAGCGCGTCCAGAGAATCATCGCGGGAACGCCGACCATCGTCGGCCACAACCATACCCACCACGCCGCGCCAAACCAGTGGCTCAGATTCACAGCTGAGAATGCCGTCCAGGCTGCAATGTAGCTGCCGATCATTCCCTGCATGTGTCCGTACCACCAGAACATTTTTTCTTTGGGCGGCGAAACGAAGTTCTTCATCACCACAAACGCGATGCGCATCCCGACGATACCGAAGACGACAGACACAAGACCGATGGGCCGGTGGCCAACGAAGATGATGCCTACCGGAACTAACGCAGGCCGCACGATACCGAGCAGCCCAAGCGCAAGGCTCGAGATGAAGGTAAAAATTCCCGCAGCCCAGTCGATGAGCTTCGCCTTGCCGCCGCGTGGAAGATCTTTTAGATACAGGACGCGATACGCAGCGAACGCGGAGTAAAAGCTGAAGACCGCGACCAGCGCGAGAAACACAATCGGCAACGCGATCGACAGAACCAGCGCGGTGGCGGCGACTCCAGCCATCGCCCAGAAATAAACCTTCCCCCAGCGACGGTGCGTGCGCCCACCCTTTGCAGTGGCGAGCGCAACCGGCGCGCAGACGAACCCTGTGGCGCCGCAGGTAATGTGCAACGCGAGCAAAGCCCGCATCCATAGCGGCCAGTGAGGCGACCCGAACATAACGGCGAGCAGCGAGAGTGAGTGCACAAGTCCTCCTTACGCGGAGACGGCAGTGATGTTGCTCTTTCGCCGCGACGCCGGCGGCAGCGAATTCAAAGTGGCCATGGCCGCATCACACCACGCGAGCATGGCGCGGTTGTGCTGCTTTCCGTACTCGAGAGTCATCAGCCAGTACGGCAGCTGCGGATCCGCGCCCTGTTCCGCAAGCAGCCGCTGCTCTGTCGCCGCAAAGACCTCTTGCGTCTTGAGCTGCATCTGGCGGAATCGCTCGATCTGCGCCCTAGTCTCAGCGACGGGAACAGAAGCGCCAAAGAACAATTTCAGCAGTAATTCGTTGCGCGGCACCTGCAGGTGGAACGGGCTGGCCACCCAGTGCGCCAGGGCCCGCCGCCCTTTCTCCGTGATCGCGTACACATGACGCGGGCGCCGGCTTGTGCTCTGCTTCGCCTTCTTCGCGCTCTTTGGTTCAGGCTGTCGCATCACCAGCCCCGCATCGGCAAGTGCGCGAAGCGCGGGATAGATCTGCCCGTAACTCTCGCTCCAGAACTGTCCAATCGACCACTTCACAAGCTGGCGGATCTGATAGCCCGACATGGGGCAGTTGGCCAGCAGACCAAGGATTGCGAAGCGGCTGGATGTGGTCTGGAGCTTCATATCTGACAGATATATCTTGCAGATATATTACTCCTGATTCTCCTTCTGAGAAAAATTAATTCCGCGGCTGGAACTCCGCGCCGGGGCCGGACGTCTTAACATGCACGAGAGGGTGTGCAATGCGCCTGCTGGCCTTCCTGAACCTCGCGCAAAGAGCCGTGCCACGCCACCCGCGGCGTCAGGCCGTCCTGACCCACTGGCTGCTCAGCATCGGTCCGTTTGGCTTGCTTGTGATCGCTGTGATGGATTCTTCCGTGGTCCCCATCCCGGGCAGCACTGATGTTCTGCTCGTCTTGCTGACGGTCACCCGGGGCAACTGGTTTTGGATGGCGACGCTGGCGTTGCTGGGTTCCATGATCGGCGGCTACCTCACGTACCGGCTCGGCGTACGGGGCGGCAAGCCCGTGCTGCAGCGCTATGTCTCCGCCCATCGGCTTGCGGGGATTGAGCGGCGTATACAGCGAAACAACTTCCTTGCCGTGCTGGTGCCGGCACTCCTGCCGCCTCCAGTGCCATTGGTTCCCTTTGTCATCGGCGCGGGTGCGCTCGGCATGTCGCGCGCACGATTTTTGTCGGCATATGCAATCGGCCGCGCGTTGCGCTATGGCGTCATTGGATGGCTGGGCGCGTTGTACGGCCGGCACCTGCTGCGAACGTGGGGCGAGTTCTCGCGCGACTGGGCGGAACCTATTGTCTGGGGCATGATCACGCTCGCGGTTGGGACCGTCCTCTTCACCGTGTGGCAGTATCGCGTTCAGGTACGCAAGACGCGC
>DATMOZ010000151.1:0-12068 GCA_035567995.1 Acidobacteriaceae bacterium | reverse complement strand
AGCGCCTGACCTTTGCGGCCGCTTCACCGCGCGCGTGCTGCGCAACGTGCAGGTCGCACCTTCGTCCGGAATCATTGCCGAACGCTTCGCGCTGCTCGACCAGAAGCAAATCTGGAATGCCGTCGACGCGAGCAACTACGCGCTGCTCGCGATGGGTCAACCGACGCACGCATTCGATCTCGATAAGGTCTCCGGCGGCATCGTCGTCCGCCGCGCCCGCAAAGGCGAGAAGATCAAGCTGCTCGACGGCAGCGAACATATTCTCGACGCCGATGATCTCGTCGTCGCTGATGAACAAAAAGCGCTCTCGCTCGCTGGAGTCATGGGTGGCTGGGACTCCATGATCACGCCGGAAACCAAAAACGTTCTCGTCGAATCTGCGTGGTTCGATCCCGCGGCCATCCGCCGCAGTTCGCGCCGCCACGGCCTGCACACTGACGCCTCGCACCGTTTCGAGCGCGGAGCAGACTACAAAGCTGCGCCGCTCGCCAACGCTCTTGTCACGCAGCTGATTCTCGCCAACGGCGGCGAAATTGACGGCGAACTCGTCGACATCATCGTCCCCGAGGCCGCAGCGCGCACTGTCAAACGCGCTCCCGTCCTGCTCGCCGTCAGCGAGGTGTCCCGCATTCTCGGCACCACCACAGACGGCCAGGGAATCGCTCCCGCGCAGATCGAACAAATCTTGACTGCGCTCGGCTGCACGCTTTCCCCTTCCGGCCACAACATTTATCAAGTCACGCTGCCGAGCTGGCGCCTCGACCTGGAACGCGAAATCGATCTCATCGAAGAGGTCGCCCGCGTCTACGGCTACAACCGCTTCGCCAACACGCTGCCCACCTCTTCAAGCACGGTCGTTGAATTACCCAATGCCGAGCGGGAAGATACGCTGCGCCGCACTCTGCTCGCGCTCGGTTTCCACGAGGCGATTTCGAGCACCTTCGCTTCTGTAACCGACGCAGTTGCATTTGCCCCGCAACCAGAAACCGTCGTGCCGCTGCATAACCCGCTGAACGAGGAAGCAGGAGTCATGCGGCCTTCTCTGGTTCCTGGCATGCTGCACATGATTGAGCACAACCTGAACCGGTCGGTCGCAGACGTTCGCCTGTTCGAGATGGGAACCGTCTTCAGCGGCAACACTGACCGTATCGATGAGCGGCCTGCATTATCCATCGGCCTCACCGGAGCGGTCAGCCCTGCCGATGTCCACACCGCTCAGCGACCGGCCAATTTTTACGACGTCAAAGGCGTCCTCGAAGAAATCGCGTCCCGGTTCTCGATGCGCTCCGTCTATTTCGATTCGATTCTGTTGCCCGGATGGCTGCACCCCGGCCGGGCCGCGCGCATGGTTGTCAATGGAGCGACTGTCGCATACTTCGGCGAGCTTCACCCCGACGTTGCGCACGCCCGCAAGATCAAGCAGCCCGTTTTCGTCGGCGAAATCTACCTCGACCGTCTCTACCAGCAACCGCTGCGGCAACCGGTTTCCATCGATCCGCCTCGCTTCCCCGCCGTAGAGCGCGATTTCTCGTTTCTGTTCTCCGATACCGTGCGCTGGGAGCACGTCGGTAACTCCATCAAGGAAATTGGCATTCCCACTCTCGTCAGCACGACTCCCCTCGAAATCTTCCGCGACTTCAAGGGTGTTACAGTTCCCGCTGGCCACTATTCGCTGCTGGTGCGCTGCGTGCTGCAGTCACCCGATCGCACGCTACGCGACGAAGAAGTACAGTCCGCCACCGCCGAAATCGAGCGGGCGCTCACAGCACTCGGGGGTAAGCAGCGAAAATAGCCCCTGCTTCGCTACAATCGTCACTTGCGTCGTCCTATCAAAAAACTGCTCATCGCAAATCGCGGCGAAATCGCGATGCGCATTCTGCGCGCTGCGCGCGAACTCGGCATCAGCACGGTGGCCGTCTACTCCGACGCCGACCGCCGCGCGCTCCACGTCCTTCACGCCGACGAAGCTTACCGTCTGGGTCCGGCACCCGCTTCAGAAAGCTACCTGCGGGGCGATCTGATCCTGAACATCGCCGCGCAATGCGGCGCGGACGCAATCCATCCCGGGTACGGCTTTCTCTCAGAGAACGCCGCGTTCGCAGAAGCTTGCGAACAAGCTGGAATTACTTTCGTCGGGCCGACCGCCAACGCAATGCGCATGCTCGGCTCCAAGACGAGCGCCAGGCAGCTTGCTGACGCCGCCGGAGTGCCGCGAGTTCCGGGCACAACAACCGCCGCAACATCCGCTAAGGATGCACTCGCCGCCGCGCGCAAGATCGGCTTCCCCGTCATGCTCAAAGCCGCAGCGGGCGGCGGGGGAAAGGGCATGCGGGCCGTCGAACAGGAAAGCGAGTTGGCATCCGCGCTCACAGCCGCACAGAGCGAAGCGCAGCGCGCCTTCGGCTCAAGCGATGTCTATCTTGAGAAACTCATCGTCCGCCCGCGCCACATCGAGATTCAAGTCCTCGCCGATCAGCACGGCCACGTCATCTACCTCGGCGAACGCGAATGCAGCGTGCAGCGGCGCCATCAGAAAGTAATCGAAGAAGCGCCCTCCGCTGTGGTCGGCGATTCGCTGCGCCGTCGCATGGGAGAAACCGCAGTAGCTCTCGCAAGGCACGCCGGTTATACCAACGCCGGAACTGCCGAATTTCTCGTTGATGCAGAAGAGAACTTCTACTTCCTTGAGATGAACACGCGACTCCAGGTGGAACACCCTGTCACAGAGCTCATCACCGGCCTCGATTTAGTCCATCTACAGTTACAGATTGCGGCCGGCGAGCCGTTGCCCTTCGCGCAAGACGACATCCACCTTCGCGGCCACGCGATCGAATGTCGCATCTATGCCGAAGATCCTGACAATAACTTCTTTCCGTCTCCCGGCTTGATTACCGGACTCTCGCAGCCAAGCGGCGCGGGAATCCGCGAAGACAGCGGCATCTACGACGGCTGGACCGTGCCACTCGACTACGACCCTATGCTCTCGAAACTAGTTACCTATGCGCCGACGCGCGCTCTCGCCATCGAACGCATGCGCCACGCCCTCGACGACTATTTCATCGGAGGAATCGCTACAAATATCTCGCTCTTTCAACGCATTCTGTCAGACGCGGATTTCCAGGCGGCACGCATCGACACGTCGTATCTCGACCGGCTGCTTTCAGCGGAACCACCGGCGCAATCTGTAACCGAAACAGTTACACATTCTGAACAGGTTGCCGCTATCGCCGCTGCATTGTTCAATGCGTCTAGCGGCAAACCCTCTGAGGCGGGTGCCAATGCGGAAGCCGCAGATACCCCGTGGAAGCAGGCCAGACGGCGCGAGGGACTCCGCTGATGCAGCGCGACATCCTCATCGGAGGCAAGACGATCCGCCTCGAAGTCAACGGTGACCACGTCAGCGTCGACGGCGACGATCTCGCGGTAGATTACCAGTTGATTTCAGCGAACGAGCTCTCGCTCATTGTTGAGGGACGAGCGTACCGCTGCCTTCTCGACCGCACGGTGACGGACGAAGCGATCATCGTCGCTGGAAAGCGCTATCCCTTTGCGGTTGAAGATCCACGCGCGCTAAAAAGCCGCAAGGCCCGCGGAGCAGGGACGGAGGGTCCGCTGCAGATCAAATCTTCCATGCCAGGACGTGTCTTGCGCGTCATCGTCGGCGAGGGGGAAGACGTCGTGCCGGGCCAAGGTTTGCTCGTTGTCGAAGCGATGAAGATGCAGAACGAAATGAAGACGACGCGAGGCGGTCGTGTCCGCCGCATTGCCGTAAGGGAAGGCGATACCGTGAACGCCGGCCAACTGCTCGCCATCATCGATTAGCTCGTTCGCAGCACGAGAAAAAGCCGCGACCAGGTCGCGATTTTTGCAGATCGAATAATCGATATCTGTCTTACTGTCCCTGGTTCTTATAAATCTGTTCTGCGAAATAGTTCTCAACCCGCGCCTGATCGCGCAGCATTTCGAAATACGCATTCTTCAACAACTGGGCGCGGCCATCGCGCAACTGCTGCCGGATCGATTGCTGCACTGGCGGATCATTCAACTCGCGCTGCCCGGCTGCTTCCTTTGAAACCAGTTTGTAAATCGCGTAACCCACCGGACGCTTCGTTACCGGGCTGTCGACCACCGGCAAGACGTCAGTGATCCCATTTGGTTTGAGCTTTGTTACGGCCGCGAAGACCGCAGGGTCCGAATGCAACTGGGTCTCGCTCACGAAGCCCATATCGCCGCCGCTGTTTGCTGTGTCCGGCTGCTCAGAAAAGTTCATCGCCAGCGCGCCAAAATCCTCGCCGCTCTCCAGCCGGTTGTGCAGCATTTCGATTTTCTTTTTCGCGTCTGCGTCGTTCGTCGCCTTGCTGTTCTGCAGGTTCCCCGCCTGCGCTGATGGCAGGGAGGTGACAACAATTTGCGCAAGCCGGTACTGCGGTTCGATGAGGTTGAACTCAGCCTTGTGCTGGTTGTAATAGTTGCTGATGTCAGCGTCGGTAATGTTGATCTTGGAATAGATTTCTTTGTTCAGCACTTTCTCGCTGGTCAGCGAACGCCGCAGATCACGCCGCAGATCGTCAAGCGTCAGGTTCTTCGCTTTCAACCGCTGGTTGAACTCTTCCTGCGTATAAGGCGCCTTCAACTCGGCAATCTTCGCTTCGACTTCCTCATCCGTCGCAACCAGGTTCAGCTTGGCGGCGCGTTGTTGCATGATCTCGTCTTCGATCAGTTGCCGCAGAATGTCCAGCCGCAGGGCATCCGCCTGTTCCTTGGGCGGCTGCTGTCCGCTTTCACCCAGTCGATTGCGATAGTACTTCTCTACGTCTTTGCTCGAAATTGCCTTGCCGTTCACCGTTGCCATGGTGTCCGCAGCATGTTGGCGGTTGCACCCAGTCGCAAAGCCCATCGTCAGCCCGGCAAAAATTAACGCTGCCGCAGACCGTCGTGCAATTCCCTGTGCCATCAAGCGTCGTGCCTCACCGTGGTTGGACTTCGTTGCTGCTGCATGTGCCGTGGTTTACTTCAACGCAGGCGACGCTGCCGGCTGTGCCGGAGTCGCGGGGGGTGGCGGCGTCACGCCTGCGTCCTGCAGCGCGCGGTCAATCATCGGCCAGAACACCTCAGTAGGCTGGGCACCTGCGGGCACGCGCACTCCATTGATGAATAGCGCCGGAGTACCGTCTACGCCCAACGCATCGCCTGCCTTCATAGACGCGCGCACTGTCGTATCGTCTTGCGCTGCCATGCAGGCGTCGAGCTGCTTCAGGTTAATTTTCTGACGCTCGCCCTCGTCACGCGTACTTTTGTCCAATGCACGAAATGCACCGGGAAGCTCGAGCGCCGGTTTTTGTCCAGCCGGTGCTGATGCGGCAGCAGCAGGCCGCATTGCATCGTTGATCTCATGCGCATGCGAGTGCAGATAGGCCACTAGATTCCAATAGCCCGGCTCTGATTGTGCGCCAAGGCAGTTCGCGTCGATCGCCGCATGCATCGCCCATGGGTGAATCTCTACCAAGGGATAGTCGCGGTAAACGATTCGCACCAGGCCCTTGTATCGGTCCTCTGTCGCAGGGAAAAGCTCTTCCTGCATGCGTGCGCAGAACGGACACTCCAGATCGTCGAAGTTCACAATCGTCACCGGAGCGGTGGCGCTTCCAACCGCAGGGCGACCGTCCGTCGAAACCGACTCCGTCGGAGGACGCGTCAGATCATATGTATCCAGCCGCGCCAGCGTTTTGCCGTCTTTAGAAATGAGAAAATTGATGCTGCTCGATTTATCTCCGCGGTTGAACGTGACCGGAACTGAGTCGTATCCGGCCATGTCGCTCGCCTTCCGCTCGCCAACGTGAATCGAGTACTCCGCAGGAACGCCAAACCGCGATCGCACCACGCTGATAATGCGCTTGTCCTGCTCGGTCGCGGCGGGAACGTTTTCAGCACCTTTTGCAGCAGGGTTCGAAGCAGTGGTCGACTGCGCGTGGCAGCCCATGCAAGCAAAAAGCAGCATTCCTGCCAGGCCGCGGGCTCTTGAAAAACCAGTCATAAAATTCGCCATGAATAGCCCCATTATCTCACGCCACCCGCCGATGACCCGCTCAGAACAGGCGTTCCGCGCGTCTCAGATTGCCTGCCGTACCCACGCCTGCCAGTGTGAAATTGAAGCGGTATTGGTTCTCATTGCGGGCAGATCCTAACGAAAATCGCCGGTACTCGATGCTCACGCCGCAGCAGTCCCAGTTGTAGTTCGTCTGCACAGCACCGTACTGCACTGTGTCCAGCTCCAGGTCCAGGCCCGCGCTCGCCGCCGCGCTCAATCCCCTCTTGTAAACGCTGCCGTATCCCAGAGCGAAGCGTAGCTGATTGAACTTTGAGGTCGTGTTGACTGAACCCGCGACAACCGGCTCTCCTGGCGCGTCGAGTCGTGAATGCCCGAACCCGGCAAAATAGTCGCCACGCCGATAGTCAGCAAACACGTTCGCAGCAGCAACCCGCCCGGCCTTAGTGTCGTACTCCAAATCCGATTCAAGATCGATGTGTTCCGTCGGGCGAATCCTCAACTCAGACAGCAGCGGACTCACGGCTCTCGGCCCGAGTAGGTAAGCCGCCGCGCTGAAATCCAGTGTCGTCGCGAGTACATTTCGCCTGCCCGGCACCACAGCCCCGCCGAACGTCGGATCGAAGAAATACTTTTGCGCGACACGCCAGCTGAGCCATTCCGTCGGATAGGTGTCGCGACAATCCGTGGATCCCGGCAGGTCTGGCACCTCGTCGGGCTTGCACGGGCGCGGCAGCAAGCTGCGGTGAAAAAGTCTCTGCGTTACGCCGTACTCAATTTCATTGGTGTCGCTCACGACGTCAATCGGATCGTAGCGCAGGACGTGCGAAAAATTGTCGATGCCCGCGACGTAGCGGTATTTCGCATAGCCGCTGATCGTGTGCTTCCACTGAGTCGCATCTTTACTGGCAGTGCCGAAAACTCGCTCCAGCGTCGGCGTGCGCGCCTCGACGCCAGCCTCGAAGGCGTTGCGGGCTAACGCCTTGTTCACCTGCACAGGAATGCTACTGTCCGCCACGCCTTGCGTCGAATAAAACGTCTCGCGAAAACCTACGCTGGGTCTCAGGGTCGCCCCCGCAAACACCAGCGGCAGCGTTATGTGTGGATGTAAATCAAAACGCGCCGTCGGCGATGCGTTGTTAAATCCCGTTTCAGAGCGCGTCAGCCCCGCAGCCGAAGTTTCCAGTCCGTAGTAAAGGGGTGTGTTGCCGAGCGCGTGATCCGCCACATCTCCATCAACGCTTGGCAGATGCAAAATGCGCACTTCCTGCCCCAATGTCACATTTTGAAAACTCTGAAAGCGATCAAAGCGCGCGCTGCCGACCACTCCGTTCTTCTCATGCGTAGCGAAGACGACAGACTTCACCTCCGACGCCACTGCCTGAAGGAAGCTCTCGGTAAACGCCTGCCGATACTGATAGGAACTCAGATATTCCGCATCCGCCACCACACGCGTGTACTGGGTGAAATCTCTTCGTCCGGCAACCGTAATATCTTCGCCGCCCTGGTCGATGTGGGTCGGCCCCAAGCCGCGATCCAGCAGGCCCGTATAGCGCACGCGAAGTCCGTCCAGCCCGTTGCCCTTATAGCGAAACTCCGCGGCCTGTGCGAAGCCGCGTTTGGAGTAATACTCCGAACCCACCGTTAAGTCAGCGCTGCGCCCCAGCACGATATAGATCGTTTCGCCAAGAATCGTGCCTTTCGTCGACGACGTACCGATCGTCGGAATTAGAAATCCACTGTGGCGCTCCTGCACGTCCGTTCCGTGTGTCACGTACGGCAGGTACACAACAGGAATATTGAGCAGGCGGAACAACACGTTCTTTGCTGTCGCCGTCGTTCCTTTCACCTGGAGCAAATTCGCACTCAGCACCCAGTCTGGCTTCGGCAAGCTGCACGACGTCATGCTGCCCTCGTGAACTACATAGTTGTCCGGTCCGTTTTTCTCGACGATTTTTCCAGTGAACAGAAATGGATTCGCCGCGCCGTAGACGGCATTGCGACCGACCGGCCCGCCGCCGATCGCGCCAGTCGCGTTGTAGAAGAGCCCCGTCTGCCGGTCGACGTTCAGCGTGCCGTTCGTCGCCGGATTCGCCGCGCCGTAGACCGCGCTGTGACCGACCGGACTGCCGCCGATTGCGCCAGTCACGTTGTAAAAGCGCCCGGTCTGCCGGTCGACGTTCAGCGTTCCATTTGTCGCGGAAATGTGCTCGTCGCGAGGACCGCCATCCACTCGCAAATGCCCATCAGCCGTCATCTCTCCCGTCGCGGTGTCATAGCGAATCTCATCCGCGCGAATGACGTAGCTCTTGTAATGGATTTCGACGTCGCCCCGCAACGTATAGACGCTGCCCTGCTTGGTCTGCGTGCGCGCTCGAATAACAACGTCAGTGCCTGGAGGCTTTTCGATCTCAGGCTGCGCGACAGGAATATCGCTCGAATCGTGCTGAGACTCGACGATTGCGGGTCGCTGCCCGCTCTGGGGAAACTGTTTCGTCAACGCCTGCGCTCCAACCTGCGGATGACTCAAGGCAAACAGCGTGATAAACACACAGAGGCGGGCTCTCATAAGCAGCAGATTTTCAGCATAGCGTTCCGACACACGGAAAGATAGTTTTGGCACCACCCGATGTGAGACGTTGCGCACTGCTGCCTGGCCGCAGGTCCTTTCCATCACGATGAGCAGCAGTCCTCAACTCGATCCGTCGGACCTTGATCCCGATCTCTCTTCCGGCACCGCGCCCTGGAAAGACGAGGTCGCCGATCGACTCGCCGCGCATCGTTTGCGCCGCGACCGTCGCGCACCTATCTCTGATTCGCAGAGTGCCCTTTTCACGCCCGTTGCAGATGATCCCAATCGCGCGTCGCGCATCGCGGCTGCAATCGCAGACCGTTACGCGCGCCAGCCAAGCTACCGCGATGTGCTCGCTGCCCAGGAAGAAGCCGAGCGCCAGCGCCTTGCCGACGAAGAGGCGCGCGCGGCCGAGGCTGCGCGCGCCGCGGCACAACCACCGGCGCCGGAAGAACCCGCAATTCCTGAACCGGAACATGATTTGGATCACCGACGCCGCTACATCGAGACTTCACACCGCGTCGTCTTGCACGCGCCCATGCCCGCGCCGATGCCGCAGCAAATGCCCTCTCGCGCCGCTGCTGCCCAGGATGAGGACGCGAAAGAGGCGGTCGCTCGCGCGATTGCGCGGGCGGAAGCTGAAGACCTGTTCAACGCTGTTCTGGTCGAGCCAACCGTGCCGCTTCCGGCGAAACTGATTGAATTTCCCCGCGAATTGATCGCGCCGCGCAAAGCGCGCCCACGTCTCGCAGAAGGCCCGCTGCAGCAAGCCGCATCCGTTTCTGCTGGTGATTCCGCTTCTCAACTTCGCATCTTCGAAGTTGAGACCGAAACCATTTCGCATCAGCCGCCACCGCCGGCAGTCGATTCTGTTTCCAATGCGCCGAACTGGTCGAACATCCGGCTCGACGATAACAACGGGCCACGCTGGGAATTTGAGACGCCGGCTGCGTCGCCGTTTGCGTTGCCGCTGCATCCTGCTGCGCTCTCGCGGCGCGCGCTGGCCACTGCTGTTGATTTCGCCTGCGTTGCTGGCGCGTTCGCCGGCTTTGCCGCGGTGTTCTTTTTCTCCACGACGCATCCGCCGATGACGAAACTGGGAGCGGAATTCGGCGGCGGAATTTTCGTCCTGCTTTTTGCTCTGTACCAGTGGATGTTTTTTACGTACGCGGAAAGCACGCCCGGAATGCGCGCCGCGCGTATCGCGCTGTGTACGTTTGACGACACCAACCCGACGCGGCGCGCCATGCGCTTGCGGCTGGGTGCGGTTCTGCTCGCGGCCTGTCCGTTCGGTCTCGGCTTTTTGTGGGCCATCGTCGACGAAGACGGGCTCGGCTGGCACGACCGCATCGCCCGGATGTATCAGCGGAGCTACTAGAAGTACCCACCCCCGGTGGGTATCTTAAAGTCCTAAAGTCTTCAAAGGAATTGACTTAAGTCTGGACCAAGTCTGTTTGGGAGTGGGAGGGCTTGAGCATATCTACACCCCTTCCGGTGCGGCGGATTTGTCAAGGGTGTGCGGTTGCAAAACCTCCGGGGCTAAAGCCCCATTCCCGACGGCGCTTTTATGGCACGGCTAAAGCTGTGCCCTTCCACCGGGAAACCCTTCGCGGTTGGAGGCGGCGCGGGAAGCTTGCCCTTCCACCCGGCAACCCCGCTCCGCCGCTCTATTGAATTACCTGCAGTGGGCTTGGCAGGCGCACTTCCCATGCGGGGCTCTGCAGTTCCGGCATCGGCTCTGCTTTGAATAGCTTGCGCGTGTGCTTCGCGATCAGCCGGGCCCACGTTTTCGACTTTTTCCGCCGCGCACTGTCTGTCGAGATACCCGTTCCTGCGTACATCTGCCGGTACAGCTTCGACAGCAGGACAAACGCGACCCGGGCACGCAGCGTCGGAGTACACTCTGACCGCTTCCAGACCGGGCCCCACTCGTAGAACTTGTCCCACACGCCCTGGGTCCGCATGCTGATGTCTTCAGAAGACATGGTCGCGTGCGGCGTGAACATCTTCGGCCGCTTGTCTGTCGGAATGAGCCAATATCTGGTCAACGGAATGCCGTCGATCAGCGTGGGATTCTTGTTTTGCTCCGTTTCCCAACGCTGAAAATCTACGGTGCCCGGAAATGGAGTCATCATGACAAACTGTGCGAAGGTCACGCCGGCTTTCAGGGCCATCTGGACCGTGGCGTCGAAGGTGTCCGGCTTGTCTGTCGGCAACCCGAAAATGAACGAGCCCAGCACATGAACGCCGTGATTCTTAAATGTCCGCAACTGCTTCACGAGGCCGTCGCCGGAATAGTTGAAATCCTTGAAGACCGCTTTAAGTCCGTCTGCCGTAACCGCTTCGACCCCAACCAGCGCGCCCTTAATGTTGGCCTTGCGCATGGCGTCGAGATAGTCCGGGTCCTCGGCCGCCTCCATGGTGATCTGGGTGTAAAACACCATGTCCTTCGGCAGTTTTGCCAGCTCTTCCATCAGCGAAAACCTCTCGCCGCGTATCTGCTCAAGCTCCGCGACCCGGGCCTCATTCTTCTGCTCGCGTGCCAGACGCAGGTCAGTCAGCGTAACCGGATAGAAGTTGTCATCGGCGAGCGCGATGAAACGAAAGCCCATGCGGCGCAGATCGATGATCTCGTCGATGACGCTCTCAAACCTGCGCTGCCGCGGCTTCTGTCCGTCCGTGCGCCAAACCGAGCAGAATGAGCAATGCTTGGGGCATCCGCGAATGGTCTGCACCGAAGCCCACATGTATTTCTCCGCCGGCATCAGGTCCCAGCGCGCGGCCAGAAATTGATCTCCCGAGATTTTGCCGCCGTCATATATACGCTCTGGAAAGCCGGCCAGGCAATCCTTCAACGCATCCGCCCAGGCGACATCTCCATCACCGGTAACGACGGAATGCGCGCCGCCGCGCTCGTGCGCTTCCTCAGGAAACAGGGTCGCGTGGATGCCGCCGTAGATTACCCACGCACCGCGGGCGCGCGCGATTCGACCTAACTCATAGCCGCGCAACGCATTGCCGGTGTGAATGCCGATGCCGACCAGGTCGCCCGGCTGAATCGTCTCGGGGACAAGCTGCTCCAGACTTTCATCCACAATCACCGGATCGCCCAAAGCCCGGGGTGTTGCCGCAGCCAAAACGTAGAGCCAACGTGGGGTTATGACTGCAGTTCCAAAAGAATTGTCGCTGGGATTCACTATATGAACATTCATCGATGCGTCGCCTTTCCGCGTGAGGAACCATTGGTGCGCATGGGCGGGCGCATTCTCGGATCGGGTCTAACAGAATCCGTTATTCAAGGCAGATGTGGTCTGCGTTGGATTGCCCAGGTGCCATGCGATCAAGCAAAAGATTTTTGAAGGAAGATTGCCAATCGCGATGGAGGGGCGCATCAGATTCTGAGCGGAGCAATGGAAAGGGAGAGTCCCGTGTGGAACCCATGTTCCGCGC
>DATMOZ010000150.1:0-14361 GCA_035567995.1 Acidobacteriaceae bacterium | reverse complement strand
TTCCTTTTCAGCGGAACAATCGCTTCGAATATTCGCCTCGGCACCGACTGGATCACAAATACGGATCTAGAGCGGGTGGCTGAGGAGGTAAATCTTTCAGAGTTCATAAACACGTTGCCAAGTGGGCTGGAGGAGCCAGTGCGTGAGCGCGGCAACACGCTGTCAACCGGACAAAAGCAGCTCATCAGTTTCGCGCGTGCCCTGGCTCACAATCCGCGAATCCTGATTCTGGATGAAGCGACCTCAAGCGTCGATACAGAGACCGAATTGCGCGTACGCTCGGCGCTCGGCCGCATGATCAGCGGGCGGACCAGCGTCGTCGTCGCTCATCGACTGTCGACCATTCAGAAGGCAGATCGCATCCTCGTGATGCACAGAGGCGAGCTGCGTGAGATGGGGACCCACCAGGACCTGCTGCTCCAGCGCGGCCTCTACTGGAAGCTGTATCAGCTGCAGTACAAAGATCAGGAAATTCCGGGACACGAATCTGCGCCGGCCCTGGCTACGCCAGCGGAACGTGCGCTGGGATAGGCCTTGATTTGACCGGCGCGCGCAGCGGGCAATCCACCAAACCGGCGTTGAACGTCTTTCTCTCTGCCGGTGAAGCCAGCGGGGAACACTATGGCGCACTGTTGATCGATGCCCTGCGCCATGAGACCCCTGGAGCACAGTTCTTTGGACTCGGCGGGAAACAGATGGAAGAGTCGGGTCTCCAGCGTATCGTGCGCGCCGAGGACGTCGCGCACATGGGAATCACAGAAGTGCTGCGCCATGCGCCAACTGTCTACAGCGCATACCGGCGTCTCGTGAAAAGCATTCGCGAACAACGCCCTGACATTGCCGTGCTGATCGACTTTCCAGACGTCAATTTGCGGCTTGCCGAACACCTCAAAAATGCCGGCGTTCCGGTGGTCTATTTCGTGAGCCCGCAACTGTGGGCATGGAAGAAGCGCCGCATCCGCTGGGTTCGTGAGCGCGTGTCGAAAATGCTGGTCATCTTTCCGTTTGAAGAGGGCTTCTATCGCGAGCGCGGTGTGGATGCCGAGTTCGTTGGTCATCCTCTTGCAGAGATGCCTCTCCCGGACGCTTCCCGTCTGGAGTTCGCCGCCACAAACTCACTCGATCCCACGAAACCGTGGCTGGCAATGCTGCCGGGGAGCAGGCAGAGAGAGGTACGCCTCAACCTTCCCGAGATGCTGAATGCCGTCGCTATACTGGGACCGCAATATGAGTACCTGATACCGGTGGCACCCACCTTACAACCGGCGGACTTCGAAGCGGTGCTTCGCGGCCATGCAACTCTCCGGAAATCGATTCATCTGACACAGGATGCCGCAGCTTCGCTTTTCCATGCCCGCGCGTCAGTAGTAGCCAGCGGGACAGCAACGGTACTGGCCGCGCTTATGGGCAATCCGTTCGTAGCGGTATACCGGGTCTCCCCGGTTACGTATGCCATCGCGAGTCGTCTAATCGAGTTGCCGCATGTAACTATGGTGAATCTGATCGCAGGCGACCGCATTGTGCCAGAACTGATTCAAGATACTTTTACTGCTAAAAATATTGTGCGGGAACTGACGCCGCTACTGGCAGATGGAGATGAGCGCAAAACGCAGATGGCTGCGCTGGCCGCTGTTCGTCAGCGTCTTGAGGCACCCAGCTCAACCAGAACCGTGAGAGAAGGAACCATCCACCGCGTTGCAGCACACGTACTTAAACTGGCCCAATGAAACTGCGCACGTATATTGTCGCCCTGTCACTCGCCATCCCACTCCTCTGCCCGCTGGTCTCGACAGCCGCTGAGCGAGCACACCAACAGGTCACCGGTTATGTTATCCATGCAGATCTTGATCCGGTGCACCATCAGTTGACGGCCCATACCGCCGTGACATTCACCGCGCTCGACGATACGACTTCCCCGGTGTTTGAGTTGCATAACGCGCTGCGTATTACGAAGCTGACCGATGCCGCCGGCCATACGCTTACGGCTGAGCGGTCTGCTGCGGATTCGACTGTACGCGTTGCGCTGCCAACCGCGCTTGCTAAGGGCAAATCGACCACGCTTGTGTTCGAATACAGCGGAATTCTTTCCAGTGCTGATGACAGTCCGGTCGAAGGCTTGAAACTTGCTTTTGTCGGCGACCCGATCAGTTATCTGCTCTACGCGGGACGATGGTTTCCGGTAAGCGGCTACCTGACTGACCGCTTCACAGCTGAGATTCATGTACGCGTGCCGAGCGGAATAACCGTGGTGGGCAGCGGCGGCACACCGTCGCCTAAACCTGCGGGCACTGGCCTGGATGAGTTCGATTTCAATTGGACGAAATCCGGCTTTCCTGGCACGTTGATCGCCGCCAAATTTCTGCATCCTGTCACAGTGGCAGGAGAACCGAGTGTTCGTGTATTCACGACCGACAAACGGAAAGATTCCGCCGTCGAAGCAGCGCAAACCGCGTCGAAGGAGTTCGACTTCTTTACGGGATTGTATGGTCCACCCGATTCAAGCCACATCAATATCGTAGAGTTGCCCGAAGACACAGTGCCGGCGTTCTGGGCGCCGGAGATTGCCGCAGTCGACGGGCGCTATCTTGCCGGAAAAACAGGTGCTCGCCTGATCGCAAATACGATCTCCCGCCAATGGTGGGGCCAGGAGGTCAGCCCGGCGACTCTGAACGACGCCTGGATCACGAACGGCATGGCACGCTATAGCGAGGTCATGTACCTCGAAGACACGTCTGGGAAATCTGCGATGTCGACTGCAATTCAGGACATTTCTGCGGGCGCACTGGCGTACGACACTATTCCGCTGGCCAACGCCGGCCGCCTTGCCCCCTTCTCTCCGGAGTTCCAATCCATGACGCTTGAAAAGGGCGCCATGGTATTCCATATGTTGCGCTGGGAAGTGGGGGACGAGGCTTTCAAGAAGACCCTGCGCGGCATTTTGTCCCAGTTCTCAGACAATTCAGTTCGAACCAGCGACGTTGAGAAGGTCGCTGAAGCTCAGGGTCAGCAACAGCTCGGGCCGTTTTTTGCGCAGTGGCTCTCGGGCACCGGCGCGCCGCAGTTCGATAACAAATTCACGGTCTATCGCCTTGGTAACAATAAGGGCTTCAGCACAGTCGGCCAGATTTCTCAGGACTTGGACCTGTTCCGCATGCCGGTCGATCTGCGCATCGAAACAGAAGGCCGTACCGAAAATCGTCGCATCGATGTCGTAGGCACAGATTCACCTTATGCAGTTGAGACCTTCGGCCGGCCGCGTCACATCATGATCGATCCGGATAATTGGGTCCTCAAAAATACGTCGGATATGAAGGTCCGTGTGGCCATACTGCGTGGACAGCAGCTCTCCGCGCAGGGTGATTATGCGGGCGCTCTCGCCGAGTTTCAAAAAGCATTGGACGTGAACCACATCAGTTCTCTCGCCAGCTATCGCGTGGGCGAAGTGTTCTTCCAGATGCACAACTATCAGTCGTCTGCAAACTCGTATCGTGACGCACTGCGCGGCGATGACGATCCAAAGTGGACTGAGGTCTGGAGTCACATCCAGCTTGGCAAAATCTTCGATGCTACCGGGCAGCGCGATCGCGCAGTCAATGAGTACCGTCAGGCTGTGCAAACGAATGACAATACGCAGGGCGCGTTGAACGAAGCGCGCAAATATCTGCAAACGCCCTATAAGCCTGAAGGCACGACGAACTGACGCACCTTAGGTTTCCGCGAATTCCCTGGTGTCCGCGGTAACGCGAACTTCTTTTCCAAGTGATCGCCAGAATTCTGCCACCCGATCAATGACCTGGGGATCGGTAAAACTTGCGTGTTCTAGTTCCACGAACTCACGCTCGACGCGCACACCGACACATTGTGCCGCTCGATATGTGCACGCAGCGAGATCTGCGATGCTGACCGCGCGGAGTGGTGAGCACAGGACCGTTCGCGGCGGAGCCATGCGGTCGATCATGCTGAAAATTTCCAGCTTTGACTCGAGTTCGTCAGGCACGCCGTCAATCGCGATGTCGGCCTCGCGGACCGCGTCCTCCACAGTCGCTGCAAACTGGATGCGGGCAAGCACGGCGCCCACATCCGCAACGGCCAGCGCAGCAACCCCTTGCTGCATACCGGCTGCCGCATTCCGCAGCCTCGACGGCAGCACGTCTTCAAGTACGACGTTGTAGCCGGCGCGGGCCGCGTCCAGCGCGAGCTGCCAGCCAAGCGGGCCAGCGCCGATCACGGCGATGCTTTTGAAGGGAAGCGTCACTTCGCGGTTGCGTCGAGGGTGGTGAGAACTGTATCGAAATTCGGCGTTGAGTGCCTCATGTAATCGCTGACGCGCTTGCGCTCTTCAGTGGTCAGTGTTGGCACCAGGGCCTGAATCCGCCGCAGCGTGGTGGAGATATCATCAACGTAGTTCATCATGCGAATTGCTTCACCCGAAATCGGCATTAGTTCTCCTTGGATCTGAACTTCCCTTTTGTATTCTCGCGGCTACGCCATCTTTCGTAAAGGTCGCGCGTTCCCGAGCAGCCAAACTCAGACCGATATATGGCATCCAAAACGGCATGTCTTCAGGCACCATCTCTATACCCGCGGCACAGACTGCGCCGGAAACGCAGCATGCTGACCAGTTGAAGACTTGCGTAGACCGGCTGCTAGCGACCGAAGCGCGGGTGCCTGTTGCAACCTATCGGGTGCAAGTGCACAAGGATTTCAACTTCGCGGATGTCCGGCGCATTCTCGACTATCTCCGCCAGCTGGGGATCAGCGACCTCTACAGTTCGCCAATTTTTGAAGCCCGCCCTGGCAGCACGCATGGATATGATGTCATCGACCATGAGCGGTTAAATCCAGAACTAGGCGGAGAAGAGGGCTTTGCTTCGCTCAGCGAAGACTTGCGCAAGCGTAGCATGGGTCTGCTGCTTGATATCGTCCCCAACCACATGGGAATTGGCGCCCACTCTGCATGGTGGCGCGACATTCTGGAGAACGGCCAAGCTTCTGAATACGCAGAATTTTTTGACATCGACTGGGCGCCACTCAAAGAAGATATGCGCGGCAAATTGCTGCTGCCTATTCTCGGAAGTCAATACGGGGAGGAGTTAGAGAACGGAAATATCAAGCTAACGTTCGACGGCATTCAACTTGCGGTCCGGTACTACAGCAACTCGTTTCCGGTCACGCCACGGTCTGTTCCATCGCTCTTTCCTGAAGAGATGCGTTCGCGGTTGTCGCTGTCGCTGCGCGGTCTGCTGCGCGAGTTAGAAGACCTACCCCCGCACGATTCCACAGACCCGATCCAACAACAGCGTCGCAGGGAGCTGCTGGTTGACTTACGCCCGCAACTTTTCTCTGTCTTGTCTGCGGAAGAGAACAAAGCCGCGGTAGAGGCCGCCGTGGCAGCGGTCAACGGGAAGCCAGGTGACCCGCCAAGCTTTGACCGGTTGCACAGCATTCTCGAGGCGCAGCCGTACCGGCTCGCTTTTTGGCGTGTGTCCAGCGAAGAAATTAACTACCGGCGCTTCTTCGACGTGAACGATCTGGTTGGCCTCAGAATGGAAAATCCTCGCGTCTTCGCCGCAACGCACGCGCGCATTCGAGCTTTGCTGGCCACGGGACAGCTCACAGGTCTGCGCATCGACCATTGCGACGGCATGTTCAATCCGCGACAGTATCTGATCCGCTTGCAGATGTTGTATATCGCGAGCCAGTGTTGCGGCGCCGCAGCAACCGGCGAGCTTGCGCCTAACGGTATTGAGTTAGCCATACATCAAACGCTGCGCGGTTTTGATTGGGCGGCGTCGCACGGCCCGCTGTACACCGTGGTTGAGAAGATTCTCGAACCGCGCGAATATCTGCCCGCGGAATGGCCGGTTCGAGGGACCTCTGGATACGATTTCGTCTACACCTCGACACAGTTGTTCATTCAGTCGAAGAGCGAGAAGCAGTTTGATCGAATATATACGCGCTACATAAGCGAACACCTCGACCCCGACGAGGTCGTCTATCGCTCGAAGCTGATGGTCATGCAGGCCTCGCTGGCCAGCGAAGTCTTCACACTTGCCAACCTGCTCAGCCGCATTGCCGCAGCGAATCGCCGGGCGCGCGACTTCACTGACTCCATTCTCGAAGCCGTGATTCGCGAGACAATCGCGTGCTTCCCTGTCTACCGCACGTACATTGATGACCGCGGACAGTACACGGACCGAGACCGCACGTATATCCGCGCTGGAATCGCAAAAGCCAAGCGGATGAATCCTGAAATTGCGGCATCAGCCTTCGACTTCCTGCGCGACACCTTGCTGCTGGGCGGCACGCATGGTATTCCCGAAGACGAGGCCGGTCGGCAACAATTGCATTTCGCGTTGAAGTTCCAACAATTTACCGGACCCGTAATGGCAAAAGGGGTCGAAGATACGACTTTCTATCGCTATAACCGCTTTCTGTCGGCAAATGAGGTTGGTGGCTCGATAAAGGATTTTGGTATGGATATCGGCACTCTCCATGCCGGCAACGAAGAGCGCCTGAGCCATGCTCGAGACGCGATGCTCGCCACATCGACCCACGACACGAAGCGGAGCGAAGACGTCCGCGCGCGTTTGAACGTGCTGTCAGAAATGCCGAGCGACTGGGCTTCTTTCCTTGCACGCGTTACACGGCTTAATCGGAGATTTAAGCGAACGCTCGAAGACGGGCGGGTTGTCCCAGATGCCAACGAGGAGTACTTGTTGTACCAAACCATTCTCGGCGCATGGCCCTGGCAGCCGTCTGAGAATTTTGTCGGGCGCATTCAGCAGTACATGACGAAAGCGCTGAGCGAGGCAAAGATCAATTTGAGCTGGATCAATCCGGATCCGGCCTACGTGGAAGCAGCACACGCCTTCATTGCCGACATTCTTGCACCTAAGTCGCGTTTCGTAGAAACCGTGAACAAGTTTATCGATCCATTGCGCATGTTCGGTGCAGTCAACTCGCTGGCTCAAACGCTGCTCAAAATGACAATTCCAGGTGTGCCGGATATTTATCAGGGCATGGAGTTGTGGGAGTTTTCGCTCGTCGATCCCGACAATCGTCGGCCGGTGAACTATGACCTTCGCACGCGCTTCCTCGCAGACCTGCAGGAACGCTGCGCAAAAGGCAACCTGGTGACTCTGTGTCGCGATTTGCTGGCTTCTCTCGAAGACGGCCGCAGCAAGATGTGGGTGATTCACCGCGCCTTGGAATTTCGCGGTCGGAATCCTGCGCTGTTCCGGGATGGGGCATACACGCCGTTGAGAGCCAGCGGCAACAAGCAGGAACACGTCGTCGCGTATCAGCGGAGCCATGAAGGAAAGAACGTAATCGTGGCTGTTCCGCGATTTGCAGCCACGCTGATGCGCAAGGAAACGCGACTGCCCCTGGGGGCCGCATGGGGCGACACCGTGCTCTGTCTGCCGGCTGCAGTTCCGACCTCGTATCGCAATATTTTTACCGGGGAAACGCTGACCGTGAGCCCGCAAGGGCTGAAACTATCAAATATCTTCGGGGAGTTTCCAGTCGCAATGCTGGTCAGCGATTAGTTTCGACGCGGTGAGTTACTGAAGTGCGTTCGCTTCGGCGTCGCGGTCTGTCACCGTGGTCAGCGCAGCCAGCTTGGCGGCAAGATAGGGCTGCAGAGCATCGTCTGCATATCGCCAACTCCAATTTCCGCCCGGCCGCGACGGCGTGTTCATGCGCGCTTCGCCGCCGAGGTCCAGTACATCCTGCAATGGGAACAGGCAGAGCGCTGCGACCGAAGTCGATGCGGCTCTGATCATTGTCCACGCAATTCCGTCATCGCCGGGACGGAACGCCGCCTGCACGGCTGTCTTCTCTATTTCGGTAGCGTCCTCTTGCCACCAGCCCACGGTAGTGTTGTTGTCGTGTGTCCCGGTATAAACCACCGTGTTTTCAACGAAGCGATGCGGCAGGTACGCATGTGCCCCGCGGTCTCCGAATCCGAATTGCAAAATCCGCATGCCTGGCATTGCAAACTCTTCACGCAGATTGGTGACCTCGGCAGTAATGAGGCCGAGGTCTTCAGCGATGAGAGAGAGCCCCGTCAGTTCCTCGCGCAGCTTGCGGAAGAGCGCAGAGCCCGGAGCCTTCACCCACTCTCCGTGCATGGCTGTTTCGTGTTCTGCCTTGATCGCCCAGAATGCTTCAAAACCGCGAAAGTGATCGAGGCGCACTACGTCATATAGCTGCATCGAACGTCGCATGCGGGAGATCCACCAGCCGAATTCGTCGTTTGCCAGCACATCCCACCGATACAACGGATTGCCCCATCGCTGCCCGCTTTGCGAGAAATAGTCCGGCGGCACGCCGGCGACTCGCAGCGGCGCGCGCTGCTCATTTAGTTCAAAAATCTCGGGATGGATCCACACATCTGCGCTGTCATAGTTTACGAAGATCGCGACGTCGCCGATAAAGCGAATGTCGCGCTCCCGGCAGTAGTGTCGAAGCTGCTGCCATTGCTCTTCGAATGCGAACTGGAGCACCTGCTGGACGGCAAGTTCCTCGCCGGCTGTCTCCTGCAATTGTTCGAGCGCCTGCTGATCGCGTTGACGAAACTCCGCGGGCCAGCTGCTCCACGAATCAGTCCCGAAGCGCTCTCGCAGTACCGCGTAGTACGCCCAGTCATTAAGCCATGCACAGTTGTCATGACAGAAGCGCTCAAAGCGGCCTTTCATTTCTGAAAAATCACCGCGCAGAAAATTAAGCGCGGCTTCTTTAAGCAGCGGTATTTTGCGCGCGGTTACAGCGGAAAAATCGACCCGATCGGTGTCGCTCTCCGTCGATGGATCTGATGCCCCGATGCGCTCATGCGAGATCAAGCCCGCATCGGCCAGTCGCTCCAGGCTGATGAGCAGAGGATTGCCTGCAAATGCAGAAAGTGCCGCGTACGGCGAATTCCCATAACCGGTCGGGTTGAGCGGCAACACCTGCCACACGCGCTGCTTGCCCGCATGCAGAAAGTCAGCGAAACGGTAAGCAGCCGGGCCAAGATCGCCGATGCCGCTGCGCGACGGCAGCGACGTGATGTGGAGCAGGATTCCCGAGGCGCGTTCCAGTGGCATCCAAAGGACTCTTTTCGCGGTGCCGACTACGGTTTCTGAGATGTTCCTTTTGAAAGATTCGAGAAAGGTGCCGCGCGGTTGCATGCCGCGCGGCAGTTGGTAACAGCTGAATGTCTAGCTTTGTGGAACGACAGGCTGTGGCGCTGCCTGGGCTTTCTTGCCATAGGAGATCAGCTTGTCTTTGGTGTACTGCTTTTCCAAGTTGCTCACATAGACAGAGAACACATCATCGCGACGTTGACCGACCATCGCATCGCGTGCCTGATCCATGGTCTTAGCCACTTCTACGTCGCTCGGCACCTGCTTATCCAGCACCTGCATGACAACGCCGGCCCGACCAGTATTCACAGGTCCCGAGATTTGTCCCGGGCTCAAAGTGAAGACCTGAGCCGCCGGTCCGGTCAATGCGCCGATTTCGGGGACCTGGGCTTGCTGACCGACCAGATCACTGGTCTTTACCGTTGCGCCGACTTCTTTCGCCGCCTTCTTCACATCGTTGTAAGCATGCGCCTTATCGGCGAGTTCACGCGTCTTCTTATCGAGAAGCTGAGGAACCTGCTGCTGCGCATAATCGTCGGCGATATGCGACTTGTACTCCTCAAACGTTGGCGCGTGTGCTGTGTGCACATCCGCAACCTGGAAGACCGCCATTCCTTCGCCGGTGGCAACCGTTTGCGGAGCCGTGTTCGCCTTGACCGAAAAGGCCTGCGTCATCAGCGCAGCGCTGTCCGCCAGACTTGGCACAACCGAGCCCTGCGGCACATAGTCCGTCGTGACGACCTTCAAACCGTGCGCCTCGGCTGCTTTATCCATTCCATTCTTCTGCGACTCCGAGGCCAGCTGCTGCGCGTAAGCCTGCGCGGCGGCGGTCTGCTTCTGCCGCTGCAGTTGAGGAACAATCTGCAACTTCACTTCTTCCAGCGGCTTCACGTGCGCCGTCTGTTTCTCTTCGGTCTGGATAATGTGATATCCGAACCGCGTTTTCACAAGATCCGACACCTGCCCAGGGTTGAGCGAAAAAGCCATCTTGTCGAACTCAGGCACAGTCGTACCGTGCTGCAGGAATCCGAGTTCCCCTCCGGCCTGCTTTGACCCCGGATCGTCTGAGTTTTCTCGCGCGAGTTTCGCGAAGTCTGCGCCACTGCGGATCTGCTGCAGCAGGTCCTGGGCCTTCTTCTTGGCCGCGGCGTCGTCGGCCGGTGTAGTGCTCTTGATCAGGATGTGGCGCACGCGAACGCGATCATCGACCTTGTACTGGTCCTGATGTGTCGCATAATACTGCGCGATTTCCGCGTCGGAAACCTGCGGAACGCCGCCAGGAATTTGACCATAATCAAACGCGATGAAGCGAATTTTGCGCGCCTCTGGAATCGCGTTCGCGTACCGAGCCGCATTTGTCTTGAAGAAGGTCTGCAACTCTGCATCGCTCGGGTTGATTTGCTTGCGCAGATCGTCTGCCGTCAGGATGGCGTAGTCGAATTTAACCTTAGTGCCTTGCTTCAAAACCGCATCGCGAACCTCTGCATCAGGAACCACAACACCGCCCGTGACGAGAGCTTCCAGGCGCGTGATCTCCATCTGCTTCTTGATGTCAGATTCAAACTGCTCGCGCGTGACGCCAAAGTTCGACTGAATTAGATTCGTGTATTGGTCATCGCCAATGTATTGACCATTGGGAAAGATCACCTCTCCGAACTGGCCGTTGTGCAGTTCACGCCGGAGGTCGTCGTCTGTCACGCTGAGGCCCATGTGTTCCGCCTGTTGTAACAGGATTGCCCGCTCAACGAGCGCCTTCCCTGCCTGTGGCAGAAGAAACTGCAGGAACATGTCTGGGTAGCCCTGGCGCTTCAACAGGCGCTGGGCGGTAGCCTGAACCTCGGCAGCCTTGACTACAGAAGTGTCGCCGGTATATCGGGCGAGGAAGCCGGGCTGCCGCACGGTTGCGTACGTATCAGCGCTTCCTCCCGCGGTGTCGAAAATGCCCGGCACCAGGGTGATAACCATGAATACGACAACTACGGTGATGAAGACGACGAAGATAGCTTTCGTAATGATGCTGTCTTGTTGCAGAAAACGGATCATCGGTGGAACGGCCTTCTTGGTGACGCGCCGGTCAACGCGCTGGCTCCTCAGCCACCGCCAATCTGCCGGACGCATACTGCCCCTTAGTTTTGCCTTTGTTCCGCGCCCAGGCTCTCGCTTCGGCTGAGGATGCTGAATGGCAGGAGCAAACTTTAAGTATAAATGACGCGGGCGGTTCGCTTACTGGTAGCGCTGACCCGGTTTTTGGGCATTTTGCGCGAGGAAAGCCACGGCAGGAGTCGTGGCTTTCGGTCTCCTGCTAGTAGCGATAATAAGGCCCGTAGTAGTAAGGCGGCGGCGGTGGAGGGTACGGCGGTGGCGGTGGCGGATATGGTGGGTAAGGATACGCGCGACGCGGTGGGTAGCCATACCCCGGGGCGTTCATGCGTTGGTCCTGCTGCGCCGCTACCAGGCGGTCTAATTCATCCTGCGGTACTGGCTGCACCGTTAAAGGAGCCGCCAGCGAGAACGTCAGTATCGCTTCGGGCGGGAGCAGCAGATTTCGTCCAGGGACAGCACCTGTCACCCCGGCGGCCGCCACCCCGCCCACACCTGCGCCGATGGCTGCTCCTACTCCACCGCCGGCAATTGCTCCAATTACTGCGCCGACGGCGGCCCCACCGACTGAATTACTGATAGTCTCTGCGCCCTTGCCTGGACCCTTGCGGCTCCAAATATTGGATTGCAGAGGATAGGTCTTGTCGTCGAGCGTCACAGCCGTTAATTGAAGGGTAAGTTTTGGACTGCCTTTGAAGTCACCGGAAGTTTGCACGTCGACCACGCTACCTTCGACAGGGGTTCCGCGTGGAATCGCTACATATCCCTGTACAAACACGTTCTGAGCGGTGGTTGCGCGAAACAGTGTGCCAGGCTGTGTGTGCCGAGTATCAAGGCCCTGCTGCATGCGGATGTTCACCACCGTTCCTGGAGGCAGGGTAACGGGTCCGTCGGGGGCCTGCAGGCGCGGCGGCTGCGGATAGCGCTCATACGCACGTTGAGGCGGCGCTGGATACCGCTGCGGTGGAGGCGGTGGATAATTGCTGGTTTTGCCCTGGGAAGGCCCTGGATATTGCGGTGGTGCGGGAGCAGTTTGGGCTGGTGCCGAAGTGTTATCCGGTGCGGGCTGCTCTGGCGAGGTGTTTGGCGGCGGCACCCCCTGCTGGGTTTGCGCCTCCGGGGTAGCCTCTGCGCCCGTTGGCAGTTCGGGGGCTTGTTCGCCTGGGAGTCGCAGATGATCCTCTACCGACTTCACGCCATTGATTTTCCTCACAATGTCTTCCGCAGCCTGGCGCGTCGCCTGGTCCTTGACTTGACCGGAGAGGGTCACGATGCCGTCGTGCGTCCAAACTCCGACGGCCTGCCCATTCAATGCCGGTGAATTTGCAATCTGGGCCTCAATTTCGACCTCGATTTGATCATCGGTGGGCGCAGTTTGGGCGGGTAGACTGGCCGCGCTTAAGGCGAGCGCTGCCCCAGTTAGCGCAATCAGATGCCATTGCCGCATAGGTATTCCCCTCTGATCCCTATTGACGCATTTTTTCGGGCAAAGTTGCGCCAAATAGCGGATTGGGAGAACTGGCTGGCGCCTTCGTCAATTCACTTTGCGCAGAATTGCCTGGTTTCGTTCGTCATTGGCAACTTCCCCGACGAACTTTGTCAGTTCACCGTAGCGCGCTGCCGGCAGATCAAGCGTTTTCAACCGATATTCCCGTGTGTAGTGCAGCGTATTGCCGACTACTTCGGTCTTGCTGGTGTAGCTCGCAAAATCCGTATCGAGGGAGACGGCGTCCGGTACATCCTCCACTTTGTAATTATCGGGAAAATGAACGGTGTAATCCTCGATCTGTGAACGTTCTCCGACGAACTGCACCGGATAGCGGCGTGGTTCGTCGGTTTGAACGAGCTCTTGAACTGAACCGACGACGCGGGGACGCACCATCAACATTGAGCCTGACGTTTTACCGTAGCCGTCCGCAGCTATTTTGTAGTGGATGAGCAATGGCTGGTCACGTTCAGTGACGTGTTCGGCGTTGAACGACTCAAGCGTAAAATTCGGCAGCCATTCCCTGAGCATGTGCTCTGAGCGATCGCGCTCTAACTTTGCGTCGCCTTTCGAGAAAAGACCCCGATAGTGCCCTGCGATCGCACCCGTGCGTTTCTCTGTGAAGTCTCCCTTCAGAACTCCGTCGGCGCCGAGAACAAAATCGCCCTGACGCCGCAAGACATTCTGGGATGGGCCGATCACCGGCAAGCGGATCAATTCGCTAGCCGCGCCATCAATCAATACTCCATAGGTTCCCTGCAACGCTTCTTCCAACTCACCAGGGGGATCATTCGGGTCGGTCGGATCGAAGATCAGAACGCGTTTACCGTCGCTGCGCTTTACTACCGCGAAGAAGCTGCCGTCATTCACCTCAGCCGGCAGATCAATAGCGACGATCATGTGATTTGCATTGGTCGAGGGCAGCTCCGGATTAATGGCATGATCAAAATCCACCAAAAGGTAATTGGCATGAATGCCCGCTGCGCGCAACATGGAAATGAGCAAAGCAGCTTTGTCTTTGCAATCGCCATAGCGATTGTGAAATATGTCCGTTGCGGAATGCGGCTGGAAACCGCCAACCGAGATCTCGATCGCCACGTAGCGGATCTGATCCTGCATGAATCCTGTTATTGCGCGCAGCTTTCCAGTGAAGTCGGTCTGCCCTGATACGATCTCTGCTGTCTTCGCTGCAATTTCGGGCGAGGTATCATCCCTTCCCTGGGCGAGTTGTTGAAACCAAAGTCCCAGGCTCTTCCAGTCGCGGGAACCGGTCCGGCGCGCTCCGCCGAAATAGGTGACGTTCATACGAGCACCCATTTCGCGTTCACTCGGCGCGAGCAACTCCTCCCTTAAAGCAGCTTGCTCCCCAATATCCCATTGCCATGAATTCGCCCCCGCCTGCTTCGCTGGTACTGGCTTAATTTGCGTAAAGGCGGTGCTGTATTCCCAGCCTGCGGGCAGGTTCAGCGTAACTGTTTGATGGGCTATAGGAACGTCTCTCTGCAGTTGGAAGAGTTCGTCAGGAGAATACGGACGCTCACGCCGCTCGTACTCAAACGCCACCACGGCGCCTTGATCGGCGGCAATCGCACGAACGTCCTTGACCTTTGTGTCGCTGTAGAGGATGAAGCTTTCGTATGCAGATCC
>DATMOZ010000149.1:0-14314 GCA_035567995.1 Acidobacteriaceae bacterium | reverse complement strand
ATTGCACGACGGAAGAAGAGCTGCGGCGCATCATTCGCGATGCGGGATTTAAGCCGGTGCAGCGCGATACTTTGTATCGAACTATGTTTCTGAACTAGTAAACTGACGTGTTGCGGGATTCGCCCGCGGAGGCACTGCCCTGTTCGAAGCGGCTCTCGCACAAACACATCATGCGGTGGACCTGCTTACTTCTAGCACGGGGGACCTGCTTGCCTCTGTCGTCGGCGCGCCGCCGCATGGCGTCGCCCACTATTTCAAGTCCCATTACGCTGACCCGACCTTCCGCGGGCTCTATCGTGGCAACTGGTTTGACCGGCTACTCCTGACACCGTATTTCCTGGTGATGATTGTGCTCGCGTTTTACGGCATTCACCGGTACCAGCTGGTGTGGCTTTACTACCGGCATCGCAAAAACGCGGCGAAGGCGGCGATTCCCTTTCCAGATGGAGAGCTTCCCTTCATCACGGTGCAGTTGCCAATTTTTAATGAGCAGTTCGTGATAGATCGGTTAGTTGATGCCTGCTGCGCACTGGAATATCCGCGCGACCGGTTTGAGATTCAGGTGCTGGACGATTCGACTGACGAGAGCCAGGAAGTTGCCAGCGCCATCGTTGAGCGCTATGCGGCACAGGGTGAGCCGATCTACTATCTGCACCGCACAAACCGTCATGGGTTCAAGGCCGGCGCGCTGGATGAGGGACTGAGAACAGCGAAGGGCGAACTGGTGGCGATCTTTGATGCGGACTTTGTGCCCGCTCCGGACTGGTTGATGAAGGTTGTAGATCACTTTCACGAGGACGGCATCGGCATGGTGCAGACGCGGTGGACACACCTGAACCGAGACTACAGTCTTCTAACGCAGGTCGAGGCCATTCTGCTGGATGGGCATTTTGTGCTGGAGCATGGGGCGCGATCGCGCGCTGGGGTGTTCTTCAACTTTAACGGTACCGCTGGCATGTGGCGGCGGCAGGCGATTGAAGACGCTGGCGGCTGGCAGCACGACACGCTGACCGAAGACACAGACCTGAGCTATCGCGCGCAGATAGCCGGGTGGCGATTCAAATATCTCCAGGACGTCGTATGTCCGGCAGAGCTGCCGATAGAAATGACCGCGTTCAAGACGCAGCAGGCGCGCTGGGCGAAAGGCCTGATCCAGACGTCGAAGAAGATTCTGCCGCAGGTACTGAAGAGCGATGCGTCGTGGCACACCAAGCTTGAGGCTTTCTATCACCTGACGGCGAACATCAGCTATCCACTGATGATCGTGCTGTCGACACTGCTGATGCCTGCGATGATCATCCGCTTTTACCAGGGGTGGTGGCAGATGCTCTTTATCGATGTGCCGCTTTTTGCTGCGTCGACTTTTTCGGTGTCGTCGTTCTATCTGGTCTCGCAGAAAGAACTGTATCCGAAGACGTGGTTGAAAACGTTTCTCTACATGCCATTTGTGATGGCGCTGGGAATCGGCCTGACGATCACGAATACACGCGCTGTGCTCGAGGCACTGGTTGGTTACAAGACTGCCTTTGCCCGCACGCCGAAATATCGGGTGCAAAAGAAGAGCGACAAGAAACAGGGTGTGAAGTATCGAAAGCGCCTGGGAGTGGTTCCGCTGATTGAACTGGGGCTTGGCTGCTATTTTGCGCTGACGATCTGGTACGCATGGTCGCGAGAAAACTATTTCACGATTCCGTTCTTGGTTTTGTTTGTGCTGGGTTACTGGTACACGGGGTTGATGAGCCTGCTGCAGGGCCGCTTTGAGGGCCTGATGGGCCGCGCGAATCTGGATGAGTCGAGTCCGAAGCCGTTTCCTGTCGGCGTGTAGTGGGCGACTTTGCCTACCTGACTTTTGCTGGGGCGCTTGTCGCAGTGCCGCTTGTGGGAATGGTGGCGGCGTGGTTCTTTGCGATGAAGCGGCCAGAGGTTAAACAGTGGCGGGCGGCCCTGTTCCTTGTCGGGATGCTGCTGGCAACGTACACCGTGATGGCGCCGATCTTTGTCGTGCTGCTGGCCGCGTTTGGGATCTATACGCATCCGGAGCTGAGGCCGGCTTCCATCACAGCACTCGATCGCGGGTTATTGTTGCCGGGGCTGGCGGCGTTTCCATTGCTCGTTCTGGGCGAGGGTAGGGCGCGCTGGTTTGGGATTGCGAGCAGCCTCGTCGCCAACGTCGTTGCGGGGTTCTTCATCCTTGGAGCTACTTATTAGAGAGAGCTGCGCTTGCGGAATACCACGCTGATGCGGTCGCGCCAGCGTTCATCTAGTCCGAGGAGAGTCCACTCTACTTCCGGAGAGAAGTAACGCAGCACTACTTCTGTGGCCGGGTGCAGATGTAGCGACGGGACGACGTAATAGAGTAGCGGCGGTTGTGGCTGCAGTTCTCGTGACGGGAAGTATCCATGACGCTTGAAGTCGTCGTTGTTCGCGCCGTGATGCTGGCGAACTCGGATCCAGTAGTCCAGGCCCTGCAGGGCGAGATGCATATCTTCGCTGACCTTGAGCTCGAGCACTACGAGGCGCCTAGCGCGTGTGGCTGCGACGAGATCGAGCACTCCCCGATCTGAGGCAGCGAATGCGGGTACCTGTGAGTACACCTCGGTGCCGTCGATGGTCGTGTCGAGTGAGTCGAGTTTGGTCCGCAGTTCGGATTCAAGCCAACGCTCGGGCTGCATGCGATAGACCGGGTCCAGCTTGTCGGCTGCTGCGTGGCGTCTTGAAAAGAGTTCTGCGGTGGTCTGGCGGAAGAGATTTTGAGTGTCCTCGGTGAGGACAGTTTCATTCGCACCGGCACCGAAGAGAACCTGCTGCGTCCGCGAAAATGAGTCGCCGACAAATGCGTTGCGAACGCGAGCGAATTCAAGACCGTGGAGAAGGAATGCGGCTTCATTTGAAGCACGCAGTAATACCTCGACGCGCGTCTTTTCGGGAACGAGTGAGAGCACGTACTCGATCGACCGCGCGAAGCGTTCGCGCATTGCAGCTTCATTCGGCGCGCGCGAGAACGACGTTTCGAGATTTCCACAATCGCGCAGATCACGCTGTGTGAGTTCTTCGCTGGGTGCATCAAGCTCGTAGAGCTCCCACTTTGCGATTTTTGCATTGAGCCATCGCATGCGCGCACCGGAGACGTCGGCCTTTCCACGCGGCACGATGACTCGCAGGCCCTCAAAGAGTCGTCGGCCGCCAGCGTGTTCACGGCAATGGGCGAGCCACAGAATTCCGATGGTGAGAACGTTGTCGATTGAAGCTGGCGTCTCGTCGTGTCCGACGCCGATCACGGCCCATGCGCTTTGTCCGCGATGCAAAACGCCCCGGGCATACGCGGGACCGAAGCTGCGCTGCAGGTCGACTGTGTTACGAAACGGATCAGCCGTAAAGCCGTGAAAGTTGCGGGATAGAACGCGCTCGAGGAGCTTCGCATAACGCGCACGCGCTGTGGCTTGAGAGGTCGGAGACTTTCGTTCGCTGCCTGAGACGAGTTCGAGCGACTGCGGTTTGGCCTGGCCCATACGCTGGGTGCTCAACAACAGGCTTCCCTTACGTTCGCGCATTCCGACGATGCGCCGGATGATATTGCTTTGCTCAGACCAGATGTGCAGCATGCAGCGGGAGTGTTCCGCGTTGACCGTGAACTGTGCCGAACGCATGTCGAATTGCACGCGGCCTTCTTCGAGCACGACCGCGGCGGCGTGATCGCGGAGAAAAGCTTCAATTGCTGCTGCGATTTGTTCCGGGGTGAGGGTTGTTGCGTCTTGCGTCATCGACTAAATCGTACGATGACTTCAGTCCCGGCCGGGACCGCTGTGCCCGCGGCAGGTGCCTGCTGGCGCGCGACTCCGCTGCCAAGTACCTGCACATCGAGGTCTGAAGCGGATGCGGCTTCAATCACCCCCCGCACGGGCTTACCAAGAAAATCGGGAACCATGACTCGTCTGCCAGCATTAACCACTACACTGCCGGACGGTCCGGGCAAACTGGCGGTAACAAGCTGGCCCGGCGGGGGAACTTCTTGATTTGTAACCGCGGCAGTTGCACTTTCAGCATGCGAAGCGGCTGCGGCGGGAGCGGGAGGAGCATCGATCGCCGTTTGACCGGCAGAATTCGGCTGAACGACCTGCGGTGGTGTGCGCAGTGGATCGTCCAGCGGCAGATCATTAACGCTCGCATAGAGCGCGTCGAGATCGCCGATATGGTCCACCGCAACATCTTCTGCCTCGGGCTCTAGCGTCGCAGGGGCCTTCTGCGGTTTCATGTCGATGTCGTGCTGTACTCCGAGATATTCGAGCACCTGCTGCGCTACCTGCTGAAAGACTGGCGCTGACACCGCGGCCCCGTAGTAGTCGCCCTTTGGCGAGTCGATGATTACGGCAACGCTGATTGCGGGATTGTTCACCGGGGCGAAGCCCGCAAATGAAGCGACGTATTTCGTCTTGGAATAAGTGTGGGTGGCTACGTCGATCTTTTGGGCTGTTCCTGTTTTTCCAGCGGAGGAGTAGCCATCGAGTGCGGCATTTTTCCCGGTACCGAAGAGAACGATGCCTTCCATCATCTTGCGCATCTGCGCGGCGGTCATCGTCGAGATGACGCGATGCGCTCCATCAGGCAATGGGTTTGGCACGTCGACAGCGCCCCTGTATGGGATGGGTTTGAGGTATCCGCTCTCACGCGAATTATTTTCGCTGGAGAGAACCATGTGCGGCGGGAGATATGTGCCGCCGTTTGCGATGGACGAGACCATGGTCACAAGTTGGATCGGCGTAACGCCGACTTCCTGGCCGATCGCGAGCGAGCCGATGCTGGTCGCGCCCCATTTCTTTGGCTGGCGAAGCAGACCGCGCGTTTCCGCTGGCAGCTCGATACCGCTGCGCTCGCCGAATCCATAGGAGCGCATGTATTGGTAGAACTTGTCTTTGCCCATCGCCATTGCAAGTTTGACGGCTGCGACGTCGCTCGATTCCCACAGCGCCTTCGAAACAGTGATGCGCCCCAGCCCGGCGTGCGAATCGTGAATGGTGCGGCCGAAGATGGTGATTGCGCCGTTCTGGCAGTCAATGACGGAGTCGGGAGTTGTGACCTTTTCTTCGAGCGCAGCGGAATAGGTCACGAGCTTGAAGGTGGACCCAGGCTCGTAGACATCGCTGACGGCGTGATTACGTAACGTCTCCAGTGTCGCGTGGCGGAAATCGTTTGGGTTGTAGGTTGGACGCATCGCCAGCGCGAGAATCTCGCCGGTGTGAGGATCCTGCACTACGACAGTACCGCTGACCGCATGGGTGCGCTCCAGGGCCGCGTCAAGCGCACGCTCGGCCATGAACTGGATATTTTCGTCGATGCTGAGAATGAGATTTTCGCCCGGTACGGGTTCGCGCTCTTCGCTGCCCAAGACGTGACGCCGAGCATCAAGCGCGGTCAGCATACGGCCAGGCGTCCCCTGCAGGTTCTCGTCGAACCTCTGTTCGAGACCGCCCAGCCCTTTGTCGTCAAGACTCACGTAGCCGAGGGTCTGCGCCGCGAGAACGCTGTTCGGGTAGTACCGCTTGAACTCGCCCCAGGTGTAAACGCCTTTCAGGTTGAGCGCCTTGATACGTTCGACGGTTTTCGCGTCGACCTTGCGCGCAACCCATGCAAATTTGCGGGACGCGTTGATCCGTTTTTCGATCTGTTCCGGGCTGGTGTAGCTGTCAGTCGGGTCATCGTGCACCAGATGGGAGAGCACCCGCGCGGCCTGGGTGACGTCCTGAACTTCGGTCGGCACAACATATACCGAATCGACCGTAGTGGTCAGCGCAAGCTCATGCAGATTACGGTCATAGAGCACGCCGCGGCGCGGAGGAACCTCAAACACATGCTGCTGCTGGCGCGACGCTTTTTCCACATACTCTGAGTGTTCGAAGACCTGGAGCACCACGAGCCGCAGACCGATAATCGCGGCCCACGCGGCAAAAAAAACCGCCACATACACAAAACGCAACCTCCGGATCGGTGCGATCAGCGGTTGCGGCTGTGTGTTCTTCATGACCTGCGATTCCCGTTTCTGATTTTTTTCTGTGCTCGAGTTGATGCTGAAATGTTATCGCGGCTGAACAACGGGCGCAGATGCGGCCTGTGCAAGAACGGGTCCGTTTGTCGCATCAGAGCCTGGCGTCAACTCCGGACGGACGACCTGGCCCGGCAGCGGCGCGTCGAGGCCGAGCGACTTTGCCATGCGGTCGATGCGTTCCGGATTCGCCATTTGCGCCTCGGTCAGCATCAGCTGACGGCTCTGCTCGTGCAGTTGCTCCAATTGCTGCTTAGCTGTCTCGATGCGGTAGCCGTACTCGATTGCGCTGAAGTGCTGCCCCATGTAGATCATCACGAGCACAAACAAAGCGGCCATCGCAAAGGCGAAGCTGCGCATCTCGCGCGTGCGTTGGGGGTCGGCCGCCTTGACCAGGCGACTATTGTCGAGGTGCTTGGAGAAGAGCACTTCAGGCGTAGGCCCGCGTCGCGCGCGCAGCTGCGCCGCAAACAACGCCGAGTTCCGCTCTGCCGCTGAGACCGTGTGACGGCGTACCGCCTGCTCGAATCCCTGCGCTACAAATGCCTGTGTCGCCATAACCTTCTCCAATCAAAAGTCCAACATTATTTTTCTGCTGCTTCCCTCAAATCAGCGAACCGGACCGGAGCCGCTGTGACACTGGAGGGATATAGTTCGGTCGTTTGCTTTCGCCAAAAAGCGGTAGGACGACCCCGGTCCGATTTCTTCTGATTTCTCACCGGTTCTTTTTGTAACCACTGTGGTTACATTTCGAACCGGCTGCTTGTTACAACTTTTCTGCTGCTCTCAACTTTGCGCTGCGCGATCTGGGATTACGTCTCTGCTCTTCTTCATCGGCCGTTACCGGCTTCTTGGTGAGCACGCTCCAGATCCCCTGCTTCGCGCCGTCACGCATTGCATCTTTCACTAACCTGTCTTCCAGCGAATGGAAGCTGATGGCCACCAGCCGGCCACCGGGCTTTAACAACTTCGGCGCGCTTTCGAGCAGCGCCTGTATTTCTTCCAACTCACGATTGACACGAATTCGGAGAGCCTGGAACGTCCTGGTCGCAGGATGTAAAGAATGCCGGCCTTTCTCTTTCATGGCCGGGGCCGCGGCCGAAACTACTTTGGCTAGTTGTGCCGTAGTGGTTATCGGCCGGGCCCTGACTATGGCTCTGGCGATTCTCCGCGACCTCCTTTCCTCTCCGAATTCGTAAATCAAATCAGCGAGCTCTTTTTCGCCGGTCTGATTTACCACTTGTTCGGCGGTGACTCCGATGCGCGGGTTCATCCGCATGTCCAACGGTCCGTCCGCCTGAAAACTAAAACCTCTGTGCGCCTCGTCCAGCTGCATCGAGCTCACTCCAAAATCTGCGAGCACCCCGTCGATGCTGCCGGCGGCAATCACCTCATTCGCACTCGAAAACTCGGTTGAGTGCAATTCAATCTGCGGCGACGCATCTCCCAGCTCCTGCCGCACCTGCTCCAGCCTTGCGGTGGCCCGCTCCATTGCCGCGGGATCGCGGTCGAATGCGATTAACCTGCCCTGCGGCCCCAGCCTGCGAACGATCTCGCTTGAGTGCCCGGCGAAACCGAGGGTTGCGTCTACGTACACGCCGCCTGGTCGCACATTCAAAAATTCGGTTACTTCCTTTAAAAGAACCGGCACATGTTGCGGTCGTACTTCCATCTGCTGCCGCCTCGCATGTGTGCTCCCTGGGGAGCCGCTTCTCTACAACCCAAATCCTGCTAACGACTGCTCATCTTCCTCGGTCAGCGGATTCGCATCCATGTGCTTGCGGAAGACGTCGTGGTTGGTGACCTTCAAGTAGGTCTGCATGCCAAACACGACTACGTCGCCGCTCATCTTTGCCGACTCCCGCAAAATCTGCGGGACAAGCAGCCGGCCCTGTGCATCCATCTCCGCCGTCTGGCCGTAATAGTTCACCCGGTCGAGAAATTTCCGCTTCGACGGATTCATATCCGGCACCAACGCCAGCTTGGCTTCGATCTTTTCCCACTCCTTGAGCGGGTAAACCTCTGCTTCGCGTCCATCGCGGCTGGTGATATAGAACTGCGCTCCGTACAACTCATCCACGCGACGCTTAAACTCAGCCGGCAGCTTCAGCCGGCCTTTCTCGTCAACGCGCGTTGGGTGATTGCCACGAAACATCTTTCATCTCTTTCGGTTGAGGTTGACGACTTGGAGTCACTTGATTGCATTCCGTATGGAAAGCGTTACGATCCTTCTGAAACCCCTGCGAGAGAAACCAGATCAATCCACTTTCGACCACTTTCGTCCACAGATTACGCCAGGCGTCTTTCGTGTCAAAGCACTAATTACGGGATTCAAAGGATTTAAGTGGACATGCTGTGGGAATCCCATCCTCTAGTAGGTTATTGAGGTTGGGACACAATATAGTGTGTTTACCTGCGTGATTCCCCCTGCTTGCCAAAGCTGTGGGCGTAGTATCTCAACCGGCAAACAAAAAGCGAAGACTAAGGGTTTAGTTGGAGTAAGCGGCTTGCATCGCGAGGCGCTTGCGCATGCGCTGCACGTAGATGATGAGATAGACGAGAACGGCAACGTTGATGAGGGTGACGACGATTTTGATCCACGTGAGGCGGTGGATGATCTCGATGATCTCGAACGGTAAGAAGGACGCTGTGAGAATGATGGTCAGGTATTCCGCCCAGACCTTCTCTTTGATTAGACCGATGCCTTCTACAGTAGCGACCGCAGCGTACGAGATCGACGCGAGGCTGATTTGTTTCAGGCGGTGCGGCGTTATGTCCTGAACGTGGTCGAGGATCGCATTGACGAAGCGGCTTTCTGGATCAAACTTGAGGGCCAGCGAAATGCGTAATGCGATGTCTTCGAGGTTGCGGTGCAGCAGTCGAAGCGCTCCGATGCCGACCGCGAGAAAGAATGCGGCTTTGAGCAGTTTGAGCACGCCGATAAGCAGCAGACCTCCGGCGCGGTGACGTTCCTGCGGGTTATTTCTAGCGCTTTTTGACATGGCGGGGAACTCTCAGTTGACGTGGTTGTCTGTTCGTTGTCAACCGCTCTCGACTTTCGTGGTGGCTGGTGCTATGAGGTCTGTTTCCCATGAAGGCGCTCTCGCAAAAGAGCGCCTTTCTTCTTGTCTGATTTAAGTTCTTTCAGTTTCGCCAGGTGCGTCTGCGAGGGATTTTGCCGCGGTCGCGCGGCGAGCGGGCTTGCTCAACGCGATCCGGTGTGAGAAATAGTGCGCTTCAGGTGCGGACGCAGTTGCTTAAGCGCGGCGGCGGCGGCGATTCCATATTTTTCGCGCAGCGCGTCTACTTTACCGTGCTCAATGAACTTATCCGGCCAGCCAATTCGTATGACGGGGACATCGAGTTGCGCGTCGTTCAATGCCTCGAGAACCGCCGAACCGAAGCCGCCGGCGAGCACGTGATCTTCAAACGTGACGATGGCGCAACCATGCTGCGCGTATTGCAGCAGCAAGTCTCGATCGATCGGCTTTGCGAAGCGCGGGTTGATGACTGCCGCGGAAATGCCTTCGTGAGCAAGCAGATCGCTCAACTCCCTGGCCATCGGCAGCAATGCGCCGAGACCGAAAATCGCAACGTCTTCGCCATCGCGGATGATCTCTGCCTTACCGATAGGCAGGGCGACCGGTTTTTCCTTCACGGTGGTCCCGGGCCCGATGCCACGGGGATAGCGGATTGCGCTGGGACCGTCGTGCAGTTCCGCGGTGTATAGCATGTCGGCGAGTTCGTCTTCATCCTTCGGAACCATGTGGATGATGTTGGGCACGCCACGCAGATAGCTGATGTCGAAAAGTCCGTGATGCGTAGGGCCGTCGTCGCCTGAGAGCCCGCCGCGGTCCATACAGAAGACGACTGGAAGATTCTGCAGGCACACGTCATGGACGATGGGATCGAAGGCGCGCTGCAGAAATGTTGAGTAAATGGCACAGAACGGCCGGTAGCCCTTGGTGGCCATACCGGCAGCGAAGATGACAGCGTGCTCTTCGGCGATGCCTACATCGAAATAGCGATCGGGGTGATGCGGCCGATAAAGGTCGAGCGCTGTGCCATTCGGCATGGCAGCAGTTATTGCAACGATTTTCTTGTTGCGAGTGGCCTGCTTCACCAGGGCCTCGGCAAAGACTTCTGAGTATGTTTTCTGGCCGGTGGGTTTCGTTTCACCTGTTTCGGGATCGTACGGTCCGAGGCCATGAAATTTCTTCTGCTTATCGAGGGCTGGCTTGAACCCACGTCCCTTTTGCGTAATTGCGTGCAGCAGCACAGGCCTTTCCTGCTGCTTTAAGAACTTGAAAGTCTCGACCAGCAGCGGCAAGTTGTGCCCGTCGATCGGGCCGTAGTAGTTGAGGCCAAACTCTTCGAAAATCATCGAAGGCCAGAGCAATCCCTTGGCTGCTTCTTCGGCGCGGCGCGCCACCTCGGTTGCGGTCTTGCCGCCGATCTTTTCGATCAGCCGCACGGCGCGGTCGTGGAGGTGAATGTAGTGTTCGTTGGTGACGATCTTGTGCAGGTACGAGGAGATCGCCCCCACGTTGCGATCAATGGACCACTCGTTGTCGTTCAACACGACGATGAGCCGCTTCGTCTGTTGGGCTACGTTGTTTAACGCTTCATACGAGATGCCATTGGTGAAAGCAGCATCTCCTGCAAACGCGATGACGTGTTCTTTCCCGCCGGCGAGATCGCGCGCCACTGCCATGCCCAATGCTGCGGACAATGAGGTGCCTGCATGGCCCGCACCATAGCTGTCGTGCTCGCTCTCAGTGCGCAGTGCGAATCCGTTGAGCCCGCCTGGCTGGCGCATCGTATGGAAACGATCGCGTCTGCCGGTCAACAGCTTATGCACGTAGGCCTGATGCGATACATCGAAGACGAAGCTGTCTTGCGGTGTGTCGAACACGTAATGCATCGCGAGTGTTAGTTCGACCACGCCCAGATTTGGGCCAAGATGGCCGCCTGTGACCGCGAGAACCTGAATCATCCGCTCCCGGATTTCCTGGGCAAGCTGTTCGAGTTGTGGAACCGATAACCTCTTAACATCTGCCGGGGAGTGGATGGTGTCGAGTAGTAGATTGGTCATGCGCAAGTTATTCGACGGCGGGGACGCTCGTTTTGATACCTAGCAAAAGCGACCCCATGGGGTCGCTTGCCGCCAGCGGTTGAGCCGCTGCTAACTGCAAGTATATCAACTCATCGACACCAGCTGCGCGGGGTCGAAAATCGCTGTTAGCATGACGCAAGTACTTTGTTTGCCGCTTTACTTCAACATCAGGTACCTGCAATGAACCGTCTCACGCTTCTCGCATCTGTTGTACCGCTCGCTGCCCTGCTTGCCCTGCCGGCTGGAGCGCAGTCGCTGGCGAATCCCCTCGCCTCACCGAATAAGACCAGCACGTTGAATGCGTCTCCCACTGTTTCAGCAGATGTGCAATTTCTCTTCGACTTGGAAGCGAAGTTTGAGCAGGCGACCATTGCCGGAGGTGGACCGGGTTTCGCGAGTTTCTTCGCCGACGATGGTGTCACGATCGCGAACAAGACCGACGTGAGACGTGGCCGCGTCAACATCGCGAATGCCGCGAAATGGTCACCGGCAGACTTTCAGCTAACGTGGACCCCGCAAGGCGGCCAGATGAGTCCCGCAGGAGACATGGGCTTTACCTGGGGCCATTACACCGGCCACAGCAAAGATAAGGACGGCAAGCCGGTCACCGAAAGCGGACGCTACATGACGATCTGGAAGCGTCAGTCGGACGGCGCGTGGAAGGTCGCGATGGATGCGAGCAATGAAGAGCCAGCAGACTGCACCTGTACGGACGACGTGGCAGTGCCGAAACAGTAATTAGAGCGAAAGTTCAAGAATGCTGCCAGATTCTCTCGCGGGTCGTAACATCAGCACAACCAAATGACACCAGTTTTCACGCGCTCGCCCAAAAGTCCGGGCACTCCCGCACTGCTTCGCTCGCAAGCGGATGAGAGCGCGTGGCTGTCGTCTCCGGAAAGTTCAGAGGCGGCGGACCCAGCACTGAATGACATCGCGCGGCTTGCGGCGCAGTTGTGCCGGGCTCCTGTCGCGGTGATCAGCATGCTCGAGGCCGACCGGCTACGCTACCGCGCTACGTTCGGCATCACCGCGAAGCACGGCGACCTTGCCGAGTCTCCGTGCGTGGTTCCGCTTGCCAACCCTGACGTGTACGTCATGCGCGACACTTCAACAGATCCGCGATATGCGCCGAACGGAATTCTGCTTGGTCAACGACATTTTCGTTTTTATGCTGGCACGCGTCTGATCACGCCTGAAGGAGTTGCGGTCGGCACGCTGAGCGTACTGGATCATCAGCCGCGCACGCTCGATCGCGCGCAGGCCGATGCGCTACTCATCCTGGCACGCCAGGCAATCACGCGCCTCGAGCTTACCGCCAAGCTGCAATCTCTTGAGCAGGAAGCGCGCGCGCGACAGCGCGTCGACCAGGCGCTGAATCTTGAACGCAACTTCGTCTCGGCCGTGCTCGACACTATGGGAACGCTCGTCATCGTGTTCGACACTGCAGGAAGGCTCGTGCGTTTCAATCGCGCCTGCGAGATACTCTCCGGCTCGAGCCTTGATGAGCTTGTCGGCAAGCCGTTCTGGGAAAAGCTCGTTCCCGAAGAAGATATTGAGGAAACGATCCACGTCTTTGCTGATATTCGCGCCGGCAATGTTCCGACCGAGTTCGAAAATCGCTGGATCACGCATGAGGGGCTGAAGCGCATTTCGTGGACCGGCGTTGCCCTGCGCGATGCGCGCGGAGAAGTGTCATACATCATCGCCACGGGCATCGACATTACAGCGCAACGCGAAGCACAAGAAACGCTGATGGAGTCAGAGGCGCGCTATCGCCAGCTCATTGAAGGCTCGCTCGGCCTGATCTGTACGCACGACCTGGATGGGGTGGTGCTTACGATCAACGCGCACGCGGCGGTAAGCCTGGGCTACGAAGTAGACGAGATGACCGGTGTTCGAATTGTAGATTTCATTCCGGAGCGTTATCAGCCGCGGTTCAACGATTACATGAGTGATCTGCTGCAACACGGCGAGAGTCAGGGCCTGCTGCATCTCAACGACTGCAACGGCAACACGCGCGTGATCGCATATCGCAACAAGCTGATCCATGTTCCGGGACGCGACCCGTTTGTGCTCGGCCACGGAATCGACATCACCGAGAAGACGCGGGCTGAAGAAGCGCTGCGCGGCGCAAACCGTCAGGTGAATACGATTCTAGAATCGGCGGGCGATGGCATTGTCTCGCTCGATCCGGAGGGAAGGATCACGCTGATTAATCATGCCGCGCTTGAAATGCTCGGTTATGACTCCGCCGAAGAGGTTCTCGGATGCGACGCACATGGTCTGTTCCACCATTCGACTGCGGATGGAATGCCGATCGGCATTGCGGACTGTCACATCCACAACTCGATTGCGCAGTTAACGACAACGCGCGTGAGTGGCGAGGTCTTCTGGCGCAAGAATGGCACTTCGTTCGATGCGGAATATGTCGCGTGCCCTCAGATTGACCAGGGGCGCCCTGTCGGTACGACTGTTCTGTTTCAAGATGTGACGGAGCGTCGCGCGCTGGAGCGTATGAAGGACGAGTTCATCTCAACCGTGAGCCACGAATTGCGCACTCCTCTTACGTCTGTGCGCGCGGCACTCGGCTTAATTGCCGGCGGCGCGTTGCATGCCCGTCCGGAAAAAGCACAGCAGATGCTCGATGTTGCCGTCGGCAACACGGACCGCCTTGTCTCTCTGGTGAACGACATTCTCGACCTGGAGCGCGTGTCCGCGGGCAAGATGCAGATGCATCGCGCTGATGTCCGGATCGACGAACTGCTGCAGCGGGCCGCAGATCTGCAGCACTCCAGCGTGCAAAAAAATGGAATACAGTTTCGCATTGATGCGGAGCCCATTACGGTGCATGTCGACCCTGACCGTATTCTGCAAACGCTGACGAACCTTCTCAGCAACGCGATCAAGTTCTCGCCGCCGGGTTCCGAGATCAGGCTGATCGCGCGCGCGACCGGTCCGAACGAAGTGCGTGTCTGCGTCATGGATCGAGGCCGCGGCATTCCGAGTGACAAGCTGGAAACGATCTTTGAACGCTTTCAACAGGTCGATGCTTCTGATTCGCGGATGATGGGCGGAACGGGACTTGGCCTCGCGATTTGCCGCAGCATTGTGGAGCAGCATGGGGGGCGCATCTGGGCTGAGAGCACGCCGGGTGAGGGTGC
>DATMOZ010000148.1:0-7268 GCA_035567995.1 Acidobacteriaceae bacterium | reverse complement strand
GTCTGCGAGCATCTGGCTGGTTGGATACAACTGCTCCATGCAGATCCCGTTCGTGAACGGCAGTTGGTCGCCGCGCACTTTCATCGCAGCGGCAATCTCTTCGAGGGCCGCATTGCCCGCGCGTTCGCCGATGCCGTTGATGGTGCATTCGGTCTGTCGTGCGCCGGCACTGATCGCTGCCAGCGCATTTGCCGTTGCAAGTCCAAGATCGTCGTGGCAGTGTGCCGACAGCGTGACATTTTCGATGCCGCGAATGCGCTCGCGGAACATCGTGAAGAAGCCAGCGTACTCATGGGGGAGCGCATAGCCGACTGTGTCCGGCACATTGATGACTGTCGCTCCGGCATCCACGGCGACCTGAACCATCTCGCACAGATAATCGCGATCGCTGCGCGTTGCGTCTTCAGGGGAAAACTGGACATCGTCGCACAGGCTTTTTGCGAACGTGACGGCCTCGTGTGCTTGCGCCAGCGCTTCCTCGCGTGAAATCTTCAGCTTGTAGTCGAGGTGCAGATCGCTGCTCGCGAGAAAAATATGAATGCGGGCCCGGTCTCCTGCGGGCGCAGTGGCCTCTGCTGCCATCTCGATGTCTTCGCGGCGAGCACGCGCCAGCGCAGCGATGCGCGGACCACGCACTTCGCGTGCGATGCTCTCCACGGCGCTGCGGTCGCCCTCCGAAGCAATGGGAAATCCCGCCTCGATAATGTCGACACCCAAAGCACAGAGCTGCTCGGCCATGCGCAGCTTCTCTTCGACATGCATGCTGCATCCCGGCGATTGTTCGCCATCGCGAAGCGTGGTGTCGAAGAAATCAATACGGTTATCGCTCATCGTGGGCACTCCCCGGTGTGCAGGCTCGGTCCAGCGGTCAAGACTAAGCATAACCTTGTCTTATTGAACGGAGTATTATCATCATCAATTGTTATCGCGGTATTCATTCACCTTATGTTGGACGAATCGGGTGCAGATGGACTTATACCAACTCGAAACTTTCCTTGCTGTCGCTGAAGAACGTAGTTTTTCGCGCGCCGCGGCCCGTCTTCACCGCACGCAGCCGGCAGTCAGTCAAGTCATCCGAAAACTCGAGACCGACCTGGGCGAGGTGCTGCTTGATCGTGCATCACGTGACGGCACACTCACCGCCGCTGGCGAAGTGCTCCGCCAATATGCTGAGAAGCTGTTGAATCTGCGTGCCGAAGCAGGAGTCGCACTCGACGAATTGCGTACGCTGCATCGCGGACGTCTGTCGATCGCCGCCAACGAGTACACCTGCCTCTATTTGCTTCCGATACTCGACAGGTTTCGCCGCGTTGCACCGCTCATCAAGGTCTCAGTACACCGCTCCTTAGCGAGCCGCGTCGCTGATGAACTTCTCGCGCACTCGGTGGAATTTGGTATCGTCTCGTTTCGGCCCGACGACTCGCAGGTGCGCTCCGTTGTCGTCTACCGCGACGAACTCGTCCTTGTCGTCAACCCGAGCCACGCGCTGGCGAAGACAAAGCAAGCGTCCATCCAGCAACTCGGCAAGGAAAATTTCGTTGCACACAACATCCCATCGCCGCAGCGCCAGAAAGTCGTACAAGCTTTCCGGCGTTATCGTATGCCGCTCAATATGGGAATTGAACTGCCCAGCCTCGAGGCGATCAAGCGATGTGTCGCGCTCGGCAACGGAATTGCGCTGATGCCTGGCCTGACCGCCCAGCCGGAGATCGAGCGCGGAGATCTGGTGCGGGTCGCTATCCCCGAGTTGCAATTTGAGCGGAAGCTGCGGCTCGTCTATCGCCGCCAGGCCAACCTGTCGCAGGCAGGGAAGGCGTTCCTCAAAGTCGTTGAAGAAATGTCGACAGAACTGGGGGACCCATTCCTTTTCCATCCAGAACGCACCGGCTGACAGTCAGCGCGCACGACTTTTTCTATGCGAAACGGGTTCCTATACGAAGACGGATTGACGCGACCTCGCAAAATCCGTCTCTGGAGGAATCATGAAATCAAGATTATTTGCTCCACTCGCAATGACGACGGTGCTAGCGCTGACGACATTTGCGGCTGGCGCGCAAACGCAAGCCCCGCCCCCCGACGCAGCAGCACCAACAGCCGGGCAACACAGGCACATGCCCAACGCGGACGAGCAACTGCGGCATATGACGAAGCGGCTTAACCTGACAGATGCCCAGCAGCAGCAGCTTCGCCCCATCCTTACTGAACGCGATCAGCAGATGCAGGCCATTCACAACGACACCACGCTCTCGCCTGAGCAACAGCATCAGAACATGGGCAAGTTAATGCGCGACACCAACACGCAGATCAGCAACGTTCTGACGGACGCTCAGCGCCAGCAATGGGAGCAGGCGCGCGAGAAGAGGGGCGAGCACGGGCACGGCGCGCCAGCCTCGCAGCAGCCACCGGCAACACAACCACCGTCGGTGTAGTCCCGAGATCTCACGCCGCGGGTATGCGTCAAGACAAAAGATCGTGGTCGACTCATGCCCCGGCGAAAATCTCAATCTCTGGCAGGTACAATACTGACTGGTCGGCCTTTCTTTTAAGAAAGGGAGCACTTGCCGGCGAAGTGCCGGGTCCATTGACTGGGAATCGAAGGGATTAATTTTAAGGATGAAGAATATTTTGCTGTTTCTTGCGTTGCTGACAGGCTTGTCATGCGGCGCCTTCGCTCAGGAGAGCAGGCAGGACGTCAGCTTTAGCGCGATGGGCATCTTTCCCCCAACTGCAATTGGTAATGGCGTACACCAAACACCAAGCTACACGCTGGGCGGTCTCGCCAGCTATCGCTACATGCTGACGCCGAGGAGTGCTATCGAAGGGAACTTCGGCTACTGGCAGAACACCCAACATTTCGTCAGCCCTTCGAACGACATCAGGGTGTACGCACGAAATTTGGAGTTTTCAGGCGCATATGTATTCAATTTCAACTACCGCAAGCTGAATCCCTTCGTCGAAGCGGGGCCGGCCGCGATCATGTCCCGTCCCATTCTCAATAGCGGTACGCAGACCTTTGACACCAAGTCGTCCACCAATGTCGGCGTGCTGTTCGGTGGCGGCATCGCGTATGAGATCAGCCCGAGCTTTGATATTCGCATTCAATACCGCGGCATCGTCAGCAAGGCGCCCAGCTACAACCTGTCGAACTTCTCGACCGGCAAATATGGCGTCACGAACCTGCCTACGATCGGTGTCGGGTACCACTTCTAGGACCAGCAACAACACAAGAAAACCCCGGCGAATGGCCGGGGTTTTCTTGTGCTTTTTTTCGCGCGATTATCTGAACAATCTGTAGGTGACTCCAGCACTCAGCGTTTGCGGCCCGATCGTACCGTTGCCAAAGGACCACCGTTGCTTCTCATAGTCGCCGCGAATGTAGAAGCGTTGCGTGAGCCGATAGTCGAGGCCAGCGCCGAAAGCCCACACCGTGTGGTGATCGTGGCCCTCATCGAACGGATATGTGAATGCACCGCTACCGACCATCACCTTGGCATAAGGAATGATCTGGCGGATCGGATAGGCGATGCGTGGCCCAACGAGATATGTCGACTCTTTAATGCCATTCATCGTGTGGAAGGTGCCGAACCGCATCTCGCCCTCAACACCGACATACCCCCAGATCGGAATGTCGAGATAGGCACCGACGCCGTCAATCGTGCGGTCACCGAAATCCGGTCTGGTGCCGGAGAAAAAGCCGCCGATAAAAACCGGCGGCAATGTTTTGTACGCTGGTGCTGCCTGACCCTGGGCAGCTAAAGAACCAGCTGCAAAAATTCCTAGAGAACACAATTTCTTCAGCACGCCTTCTTCACCTCATCCTGTCGCTGTACAGGCGATTTATTACAGTGCTACTTCGAGTGGATACATCGAATCAATTCAATGGCTAGTAATGACTAGTGAGGCTTCTGTGCGGTGTTGCTGTCTGATGTTCCATTTTGAGCTTGCCCTGATTGGCTGCCACCAGTTGCATCAACCCCGCCATTGGCGGCAGCTGCGTCCTGTCCTGATCCTGTGGCACCAAGGGTCGCTGCATTCTGAGATGCGCCCTGCGGCGTTGCGGTTGATGCGCCTTGTGCAGGAACTGGAGCTTCAGTATGCCGAGTGAGTCGCAGGAACACTGGCGTCAGTTCGAACGGAAGCTTGTCAGATGCGTTCAGCAAAGCTACAGGCCGCACGTTCAACTGGATCACGCGATCGTCCCACGCGTCCACTTTGAGGTGGCTTCCCAGCGGCAATGCTGCGATCTGGGTGAGATTGTTCATATCAATCTTCGGTGACTTTTGCAGCAGGGCCTGATACCACAATTTCTCTGGCTGGTTGTCGATAAAGAATCCGTCGCCAACACGCGGCTGATTCAGAGCTGTCAGCGCCTTTGAGCGAATCTGCAGTTCCGCCAGGTACATGCCAACATTCGCCAGCTTGTCCTTGTACGGCGAGTTCGCGAGCAGCTCCAGACCTTTTTTGGCGGCCGCGTAATTGTCCGTATCCGTGTGATGCATCGGGATGCGTTCAAAGGAAGAATTATCAGGGAAGAGCATGCGATCGCTGAACGCGTACTTCGTGTCCAGACGATGGCCCAGGACGATGTGCGCGAGCTGGAACGAAATCACCGCAGCCAGGTCTTCTTCATAGGGCAGCGTGTCGACCAGTCCTTTGCTCAGGACGATCGTGTTGCCGATGGCAAGTGACTCAAGCGGTGTCGTCAGCAGCACTCTGCAGTGGATCGTGTCGATCGGCAGATTGTTAGTGACAATAAGGTTGTTTGCGACCGTCTCGAGGATCTTGTCAAAGTCACTCGGTGCCGCCAACAATCCGGCCTGATAAAAGCGATCGAGAATGTTGTTCTCTGCGAGTTCAGTAAATGCGCGTTTCGCTTCGAGCGGGCTGACGTCCTGCGCGTTCTGACTGTTGTCTTTGACCGCGTCGATCGTGACTGTTGCGTTGTCGCCCGTGTTGGCTGGAACCTTCAGCGAATAGCCCCAGATGCGCGACTGCGCCTTGAAGGCCTGCGGGTGATGTTGATTCGTGTGCGCAGACTCTTCCACGTACACCACCGACGGATACCACATGTTCGGCTGCACATTGGTGCGCCAGCTGTCGAAGTGGAAGTAATCCCGCATGTCGGCCATGATGTTCGAACGGCCCTGCGTAAAGCTGCCGTTGAAGCGAACCAGGAATCCATCCTGGTCTTCAACCCATATGCGTCCGAAGAAGCGTCCGGTGCCGGTGCCGGGCTTCGGGTTCACATCAAAAACCACTGTGCGTACTTCACCCAGAAACTCGCGGCGCACAAAACGAAAATCGTAGGTCTGACGATTCAAATTGCCGGCGTAATCCGGCAGAATCATGTCGACGAAGCCATTCCCTTGAAATCCAGTGCCCAGATGCAGCGCCTTGCCAACTCCGGCCAAAGCATGAAAGGAACCCGAGAATGCGCCGCGATGCGGACCAGCCGGGGGGGCTTCGTGGTACTCGCTTCCGACGAGTCCCTTCTTGAAGTCGGTGCGGTTCAGGAAGTAAGTGTCTGACTCAGGAATCTGCTGCAAAATCTGGTCCGGCCGCATGTTCTGGATGTAGGTCTCGACGATCGGCGCGCGCTGCTGAATTGCCTTCAGCACGTCCTTTTCGTGTGCGGACATTTTGTCTACCAGGGCAACCTGTTCTGCCGTTAACTTCTGGCCGGTTGGCGCCTGCGGCTTGTTTTTTGAGCCGAACACACCGGCGTTCGCAGCTGCTGGAATTACCAGCATCATCAACGCCGCGGCGACCAATCTTTTGTGCAAAGTCATGAACCCTACTCCTGTAATATCCCGTACTGATAATTCACGTGTAGACCACACGTTTGCATGTTGTTTACTGGTTTGACAAGGCTATCACGCTAGCTGGAACCGAACGTGCACGGTCGTGGTTTGATCTATAGCCTGCCCGTTCTGTGTCGCTGGTTTGAAACGATATTGCCGGACTGCGTTTTCGGCGGACTCATCGAGCCCATGACCGAGTGGTTGCACCACACCGAGAACTTCAACCTGACCATTCGCGGTAAATCGCACTCGCAAAATCACTTCGCCTTCGACATGTGCTGCACGTGCCTCAGCAGTGTAGGCGGGTTTCGCGCTGTAAGTAACCGTCACAGGCTGCACGTCGTTCTTTGGCTGCTGCTGCGGCGGCGGAGCGCTTCCCGTCGCGACTGCCGTTCCAAACCCGCCAGCCTTTACTACACCTGTGCCACCGGGCTTGCCGGTACCGCCGACTATACCGTTTGAAAATCCAGCCGACGCAACGGTTCCGCGGTCATGCCCTCCAGGAACGCCATTCGCGACACCAGAACCGAAATTTGTTCCTCCAACCGCGCCTTTACGCGCAGCACCGGCGCCTACATCAGTCGTACCCGGAGCGCCACCAAAAGTTCCGAGCATTGGCGCCTCTAATTTGCCGTCGCGCGCGTTGGGATTCGCTTTCGCGCCCATCGGATCGCCGAATCCACCAACGTGGGGAGACGGCGTGCTGTTATTGTTCGCAACCACCGTCGGCTTGGAGCTTGCGAAAACGCCAACATGCGCCTGTCGTGGCGGGGCGACGGCCTTCGGCGGTGCCGCCGGCACGATCGGCATCGGCTGCGGCACGTTCGCGATGACTGGCTTCGGCGGCTCAACCTCAACCGGCGGCTTAATCTTTGGTGGTTCCAGCTTCGCGATTTGCTTCTGCGGCGGTGCAACAACCTTCACCGGCGGAATCTTCGGTGGCGGCGGTGGCTTTGGCGGAGCGGTCTGGAAGGTCAGCGCGATGGCTTCGACGTGATTCTTCTTCGCCTGCCGGATGTGAGCAAGAGAAACCACAACAAACAGCACGACGAAGAACACATTAAGCACAGCGCTGACAAAGAAGGCTGGTCCACGCTTCTTATGTTCAGGCAGCAGTCCAAACGTTAATGATTCTTTTTTCTGTTCCATCGCTATTGGGCATCCTCACGCAATTAGTGAGATATGTCTTGCTGATTCAGATAGTATTCCCCATCCGTAAATTTGCAACGAATGAGAGACGGAGGATCGTCTGAGAGTGGGACGACAGATTTCTCCCTGCGGCAGCCCAGCTAGTCAACGAAAAAGAACAAGATTTGCTTCCACGCTTCCAAAATGGTTACCAGAGTTTCGTCTTTTACCACTTTGGGAGCCTAGCCGTAACATTATCTGAGTCACCAGCAAAGGTCTAGAAAAATCTCGGCGCTGCTCACAAGGCTAGACACCGTCAATATGCAGTTTACGGCTCTG
>DATMOZ010000147.1:0-19982 GCA_035567995.1 Acidobacteriaceae bacterium | reverse complement strand
ATCGGCGTGGTCGGGGGCGGATGCTCCGGCTTCCAATACTCCATGTCGTTTGAGAATCAGAGCGGCATGATGGATAAGGTTTTCAATTACGACGGCCTCAAGGTCTTTGTCGATGCGACCTCGGTCATGTACCTGAACGGTTGCGTAGTCGACTACGTCGAGACTCTCGAAGCAGCCGGCTTTAAGTTCGAGAACCCACAGGTCAAGAGCACCTGCGGATGCGGCTCTTCCTTCAGCGTCTAATCCTCCGGCACGTCAGCCAAAAGCCTCGCAACGCGCGAGGCTTTTAATATTGCGGCTGATTCGGAGTCGTTGGCTGATTCGGTGTCGTTGGATTCGGTGTCGGCTGATTCGGACTTGTCGGGGAGCCCGGAGGTGGCGTCGTCTGATCCGTAGGATTTTGCAACGGGTTTTGCTGTCCACCTGTTGGCGTAACTTGCTGCAATCCGTTAGCACCGCCGAGACCACCTAGGTCCTGCGATGGGTCGTAAAGAAATTCCCATTCGTTGTAATGCTGCATCTTTTTGATGATCTTGATCGCAGACTTGGGATTGGTGCTGGATACGCCAACTATCGGCCCGCCCCCAACAGTGCTGCCAGGCGTGGCATCGCCGGGCTGATTGCTGGCTCCGCCTGTGTATCCGGTGCCGGATGCATCGCCCGGAGTTGTGGAGGAAAGCTGACCAGTACCACCAGCGGAAATGGTTCCGCTGACAATACCACCGGGGCTCTGGCCACCTTGCAACCCAGAACCACCCAACAAACCAGAACCACCCTGCAAACCAGAACCGCCCTGCAAACCAGGACCGCCCTGCAAACCAGAACCGCCCTGCAAACCTGGACCACCTTGCAATCCAGGTGATCCGAGCGTTGAACCACCGGCCGAAGAGCCTCCGAACAAACTGTTCGGGTCTGAAGTCGGGCCGCCAGTCTGTCCGAGTTGGCCTGCGGGTGTTCCGACTTGCGTCGGCGGCCCTCCAACTTGCAGCGTCTTGGCCTGTCCGACGTGAATGAGGCGCCAGTCCTGCTTACCCGTCATCGGGTCGGCATACTTGCGACGCAGGAACCGCAGGTGGTTCGTCTCAACCAACTCGTCTATGGAAAGCGGATAATGACCAAACTTTCGGTAATAAAGTTTGATCGCCTGGGCATACTGCATGCCTCGATGCACCGTTTCTATTTCGCGATCACGACGCAGGTCGTAGGAAACGCGCGGAGCCGCGGTGGCCAGCGCGAAGAGGAGCAGCGCCATCATGAACAGCACGGCAATCAGCAAATATCCTTCTTCGCCGGTTTGTGCTCTACGCATATGACTGCCCTAGTTCTGTGAAAGCGGAATGCTCTGCGTGTTGTTGTTCGGCATGTCTTGAATCATGACCGCGCCCGGCGAGATCTCCCCGACGCGATAGCGCCTCGCGACCACATCGCCCTCTGAAGCGATATACACTTCCTCGCCCTGCAGTAGAAAGATGCGAGGTTTGCCGCCCTGCTTCGACGCAAAGCCGTAGAAGCGCAAATCGATCGGTGGCGGCGGAGGTGGTCCAGGAGGCGGGAGTGGCACGGTGCGAGCAGGCGCTATCGGCTTCGGTATGTCCACCGGCATCGAGTTCTTTGAGAAGATGTTTCGCCCGTTGCCGTGATACTCAGTGCTCTCCGCGAGAGCCATCTTTTCAGGGTGAATCGTCGGATCGAGTTGAGACGCGCTCGGTAGTTGCTGGGCCGCCTTCGCGCCAGATCCGGGGGCGGTGGTACTTGCGACAACGGGAGCCGGCGACGAGTCGCTGTCTCCGAAGGTACTAAAGATCGCGCGGCCAACGAGGAAGAGCGCAAGCACACCCAGGACCGACGCAATGATCACTTTCGTTCTGTTTTCTGCTCCAACGCGCAGGGCCATGATTATTGTCCCTCCGTCGCAGCAACAGTCGTAGGCTCTACCGGCTTATCGGTGGCGCCGGGCAGCAGATAGGTCGTTACCCTCATGCGAAGACTCACGGCACCGCTTTGCTGACCGGTCAGCGTTAGTCCATTGATGAGGAAGAATATTTTGTCGCGCTCCAGATTGCTGATCATGCGGACAAGCGGCGCATAATCGCCCGTCAGGTTCGCGTCAATGCGTACCTCAACCAGTCCCTGGTCTGGTTTGCCCTCTGTGTATTGCACACGGGTCAGCCGCACATGCTGCTCGCTGGCCAGCTTGCCCAGTTCTCCCGCGATGGCGGAATAGGTTCCGGGTATCCGCCGTTCATAGAAAGCCTCGGATGCGCTGCGTGAGCGGCCAACCAAAACATCGAGGCCGCGCAGAGGAGCAGTCTGCAACTGCGCCGCCTTCAAAGCGGTGTGCTGTTCGGCAATGCGAGCTTGCTCATGGCTGCTCGATTGACTCCACGCCAGCGCAAGGCGAACGACCAGAAACAGATTGACAAGTAGCAAGAGACCGACAGCCGCAAGATGCCATTGCAATCCCGAAATACGTTTCATGGCTGCCTCCGCTTCTTGGAACTCGGAGCACGATGCCGTTGCTGAGCAGGTGGAACCTGATCGCCGGACTGCGCCGGAGTGACGCCGACGCTTTCGAGCGGAACATAATCCGCGACAATATCAAAAGCTACATCCGTAGGCGCGGTAGCGGAAACCTGCTGGACAAACTGTCCAGGGGTCTGGCTCTCGGCCGCCTCGCCGACCAACCGCGCCGCGGTGAAACGTTTTGACCGCTCCAGATTACGCACCAGATCAACCGTCTTTTCGCGGGGACCTGTCACCCGCAGCTTCATCGTCACGTGTCCCTCGGGAGTCAGTGCGGGCTCGATGTTCACCACCTGCACACCCGCGGGCAGCACATTCTCAAGATCCATCATGACTGCGGTCCACGAAAATGCTTTACGCGTGAACAGCGCGTTCAGGAACTGGGCCCGCGATAGCACTTCCGCATTCTGCGGCTGTCGCATCGCCCTTTGATAGCCCGCGTACTCACGATGAGTCGCATCGGTGCGACTTAGCAGATCGTTCAATTCAGCCTGCTCGGCTCGCGCCCGCTCCGTCGCGCGATGCAGCATAAAGCCGAGACCGGCGGACGTGAGCAGCAGGATAAGCGCCAAGATCCGCAGCCGCATGAACACGGGCCGCAACTCGACGAATGGCCGGGACGCGAGGTTCAGATGGACACGCATCTAGCTCAACGCTCCTGCAACACTGCCGTACAGTTCCCGTTGGCTTTCCTGCGGTATTGCCCCAGGCAGAAAGTGCGACCCCGTGATCAACGGTCGCAAGCTGATATGGACCTCTCCGCCGAACTGTTCATCGAGGACCTTCCTCAGTCGTTCGTAACTTCCGTCCCCTGCCGCGACCACCGCCTCCGGCGAGAATCCCAGCGTGTCTTCAAAATAGGCCCTCGCGACTACGATGGCTTGCGCGATGTCTTCGTCACGATTCAGACCTAACTCGAGCACGCGATGCAGCAACAGCGTCTCTCCATTGACGATCGCTATCGTCACGCTATCTCCTGCAAGATGGACGAGCAGGGCCGGAACATCAGCCTGCAGCAAGGGAAGCGCAGCCAGCGTCGCGGGCAGAAGAGCGCCTGGTTCGAAGCCCGCTGCGCGGACTATCGATTCGTACTCAGTGCGAATCGACTGCGGCATCGCCGCGACAATCGCTCTCACTTGCCCCTTCTGTCCATATGTCTGGTACGTGACAGCCGCCGTATCAGCATCAAACGGCAGCAGCTTCCGAAGTCGAAAGCGGATGATCGGTAAGGCATCCTTGAGACGATCTGGCAACGTATCGAAGTCAAGCGTGAGCACGCGGACGGAGACGTCTGGCACGATGACAGTTACCGTTTTCTTCCCGGCGCTCACGCCGCTCAGGGCTTGCTGCACGGCATCTGACAGCTTGCTCGCGTCGAGGATGTTTTCCTCTCGCCACCCCGGAGCAAGCACTCCAGACGGCAGATCTACCGGGTAGGTCGCGGTAATCACACCCGGCCCTTCGCCACCCCGCGCGGCTACCACCGCGTACGGAGTGATCTCGCAAGCGAGCGGAGGTCGTCGTGATTCCTGCATCATTTTGGAAAGTATCGACATGGGCTTTGGATAAGGTATCGCGTTGCTACCTCGAAGACTCGATAAATGTGACCTTGTTGATTTCTTTTAATGTCGTTATGCCTTCGCGTACACGCGCCAGAGCCGATTCGCGCAGAAATGTCATGCCCTCTTCGCCGGCTGCCTTACGTATTTCGGAGCTGGGCTTCTTATCAAGAATCATTTCTCTGATGTGATCGGTTAGATCGAGCAGTTCATGGATCGCGGTACGCCCGCGATACCCGGTCCCGGCGCACTCGATGCAGCCTGCTCCCTCGGAGAATTCAAAATCGCGCCATTCAGCAACGTCCAGCCCACTGAGTCGGAGCATCTCCTCTGGATGACGCGACCTTCGCACGCAAAACTCGCAGACGGTGCGGACCAGTCTTTGCGCGAGAATGCAGTTGAGCGCCGATACGAAGTTGTAAGGTTCGACGCCCATATTCAGGAATCGTCCGATCACATCGACGACGTTATTCGCGTGGACTGTGGTGAAGACAAGGTGTCCGGTAAGCGCCGATTGAATCGCAATTTGAGCGGTCTCAGTGTCGCGAATCTCGCCGACCAGAATCTTGTCAGGGTCATGGCGCAAAATGGAGCGCAGTCCGCGGGCAAAGGTCAGGCCTTTTTTCTCGTTCACAGGAATCTGCGTTATGCCGCGAATCTGATACTCCACCGGATCCTCGATGGTGATAATTTTGTCTTCATCACTCTTGATCTCGTTCAGCGCAGCGTACAGCGTTGTCGTTTTCCCCGATCCCGTGGGCCCCGTCACCAGGACCATGCCGTATGGCTCGCGGATATAGCGGCGAAAGCGCGTGACATCCGCATCCGCAAAGCCAACCACGTCCAGCGTCAACTTGCGGAACTTCTCACTCATCGACTCCTTATCGAGAACACGGAGCACAGCGTTCTCGCCATGCACGGTCGGCATGATCGACACTCGAAAATCGATCAAGCGGCCCTTATAGCGGACACGGAAGCGTCCATCCTGCGGAACACGCTTCTCCGCGATGTCTAACTCACTCATGACCTTGATACGCGAAAGAATTGTGCCGTGATGCTCGCGCGCAATTGGCGCCATTGCTGCCTGCAGAACGCCGTCAATGCGGTACTTCACGACCACGCTATCGTCATACGTCTCAATGTGAATGTCCGAGGCACGCCGCTCCAACGCGGTGAAGATGGTCGTATCAACCAGCCGAATAATCGGGCTGATGTCTTCTTCAGATGTCAGCCGTTCGATCGAAATGTTCTCGTCGGGATTGTCGGTTTCAATGGCAATAACGTCGAACGTAAGACCTTCGGTGGCTTCGTCGAGAACACGCTGTGACTGCTCGGTCTTCTTGAGCAGGTCAGTAATCTGCGACAGAGTCGCGACACGCGTAATGATCCGTTGGCCCAGCAGGCCGCTGATTTCATCGACCATCGCCAGCTTGCTTGGATCCGCGACAGCAATTACCAGCCGATCTTCAAGCTGCTCGAGCGGGACGAAGTTGTAGCGGAACATTAGTTCCACCGGAACGCTCTTCAGCAGCTCGTGTTGCAGTCGAAAATTCTTCAAGTCGATAAACTCGCACCGGTAGCGCCGCGCAAGATGTTGCGCGCGGCCTGCTTCATCCAGTAGCCCGGCTGTTGTATCCAAGTTCAAAAGTACAGGTGCTTCTGCCATATATCCCTCGGCCCTCACGGGCTTTAACTTGCCTGCGTCGCGCCCAGCGTAAAGATCGGCAGGTACAGCGCGAGCAGAATAAATACAACTACCAGTCCCATGAAGATAAGAATCGCCGGTTCAATCAGCGACAATGCCGCCGTTAGCGCGGTCTGAACGTCCTCTTCGAAAAACTCAGCTCCAGAATTTAACATCGCCGGCAATGCGCCGGTCGATTCCCCGACTTCGATCATCTCGATCGACAGTTGCGGAAAGATCTTTTGTGCTTCAAGGCTGCTTGCCAGGCTGGTGCCCTCTCGCACTGTCGTTACTGCGGCCTCTGTGGCATCAGTAAGCCGGGGGCTATCAATCGAACGAGCTGCGGTCTCTAGAGCGGGAACAAGCGGCAGTCCACCGGAGAGAAGCGTAGACAGCGTCCGCGAGAATAGCGCGACCTGATACTTCAACCAGATATTTCCAAACAACGGCAGCCGTAGCCGCACGCCGTCCAGCCAACGGCGACCGCGCTCTGTGCGCAAACCCCGCAAAGCAAAGAACACGATTGCGGCAATAATTGGGACCGCATACAGGCCGTAATGCTGCACGTCGTTGCCAATTCCGAGCAGGAAGAGCGTGATGCCCGGCAGTTTGTTTCCGATCTGTTCGTAAAGCGCGGCAAAGCGTGGCACGACGAACGAAATCAGGAAGATGAAGAGTCCAGTCATCATCACGATCAGCAGTGCGGGATAGTACAGCGAAGCCTTTAGTTTCTTAGAAAAGGTGAGCGTGATGCGCTGGAATGAAACATAGCGCTCCAACGATTCAATCAACTGCCCTGAACGTTCGCCGGCGAGCAGCGTCGTAATGTAGATGACCGGAAAACCGCCCTGGGCCTGGAACGCTGAGGAAAGCGACTCGCCGGTCCGAATCCGCTGCACAACATTCTCGATCTGCGCGCGAAAATTCTCATTCTTCTGCTGCCTCGCAAGTGAGGCCAGCGAGTTCGGAATCGGTAACCCGGCGCGGATCAACGTCAGGAACTGTGCATTGAAGATCAGAAATGCTTCCAGCTTTACCTTGCGGCGGCCGCCAACTCCCGTGCCAGCGAAGCCTTTCTGCCGGACGGAATATACATAGAATCCCGCCTGTGAGAAGCGCTGACGCAGTTCTTCTGCACTCGCCGCTGCATGCACCTGCTCTGATATGCGGCCCCGTTCGTCCCCGAGTCGTACAGTAAATTCTGCCATCGCTAAGTCTGCCGCCCACTCTGCGAATGGATCGCATGCGTTTTCCGTGAAGGAGCCGGCGCAATCGGGGTCACGGCGTTCGCCTTCGTCACCGGCTTGCGTTCAGGCCCCTGGGGCGCTAGCGAAACAAGACGCGCAATTTTCCCTTTGGGCCCAACAACGTAAGGCAAGCTCAATCCGTTCCAGTCCCCGTCGTCCAGTCGTTGCCACGTTCTGCCATCGTCAAGCGAGAAGTCGGTACCCGTAGTCCCCCCGCATATCCACGCATTATGCGGGGCGTCATATGCTACGGCGGATCGATACCCGCGCGGCCAGTGTCCGGAGGTCGGCTGCCAAGTAATTCCACCGTCCATCGTCAGCGCAACCGTGCCCTTCGGGTCCGCTGGCTTTGCGGAGTCGCCTCCGACTGCTACACCGTGCAACCCATCGCGGAAGGCGATGGAAAACACGCCAGACGTGGCAGTTCCCTTTGCCATGGGCGCGCTAACCGCTTTCCATTTCTCTCCGAGCAGCGTCACCCCCGTGAAAATACGGGGACCACCTGTGCCGCCCGTACCGAAAACGGCAGCGATCGCAGACGGAGCAAATAACGCGCTATTCGATGCGGCAAAAACGGTCTCGCCAGGATTCGCCGCGAGCTGTGGATTCTGCGAACGCCGCCAGTGCTCGCCCGCATCGTTTGTGTGCGCAACCACGAATCGCCCGTCGACCGGATCCCCGACAAGGGTCCCGTTCCTCGCGGCGACAAATGCGATCGCATCCCAAAATCCTTTTTCATCACTGTTCGTAACAACTAACCGCCAGTGATTGCACCCGTCCGTCGTCTTATAGAGTCTGGACTCCTTGCCCGGTCCGCTCGACATCACGATGGCGTTCTTGGCGTCCCATCCCCATATGCCCCGAAAGTCGAGTTTGTCCGCCCCTTCCGGCACCGAGCAGCGCTGCCAAACATAACCGCCGTCTTCCGTGCGCAGTACAGTTCCCTCGGCTCCACTGGCCCACGCAACTCCGGCACCCACGGCATGGATCCCCCGCAACGTGACGTGACTCCCGCTCTGCTGCATCTGCCACTCAGCGCGCGCGCCAGCCGTTGTCGTAAGCATCACCAGGAGCCCGATATGTCGCAAGCTATCCATATTGCACAGACTAAACCGGAGGCAGGCCTTCGACGATAGTGACGTTCGGCGGCGCCGTAAACACAAAATCAACATTAGCAACCGGCGCATTCGGCACTTCGTTCGAAAAGCTGAAATTTGTCGTCGCTCCGTCAGCTTCTGCAATCTTCATCTGATGAATCGTTCCATCGGCGCTGACAGCAAGCACAAGTCTTGAAACGCGTTGCGAATTGCCCTTTGGAACTCCGCTAAGAAAGTAGACGCCGTTGGCCCCGTCTGCGCTCATCTTTAAGTCACTCAACTCCTTGGTCAGTTCAGTATGCCCCAGCAGAAAACGAAGCGGTGAGCGAAGATCGTCCAGTTGTTTCGCGTTGATTCGCTGAGCCTGCGCGTCTCCAGGAGTGTAGAAATACGCATACTTGCCGTCCAACAAAAACAATTTTCCAGCCGGCTCACTGTAGTCCCAGCGCATACTGCCTGGTTTGCGCAGCAACAACTTTCCGGATTCGGCGCGGTGAATGCCCATTCCGTCGTATGACTCATTGAACGCTACTGAGAGCGAATGGAGGGAGTTGTAATGGTGGTCGACACGGCTGGCCAGAGTCTTCACATCCGGCGTCTGCGCCAACAGACTAAAACTGCCGGCGTAAAAGAGGAACCCGAAGATCCAGCGCTTCACTTCGCCGCGGTGGTGCAGGCCGTACCACCCTGCGGATCCATACGAACTTCACCGCTCTCGTCTGTGCAGAACCCCTTGTCCCCGGTCTTGCCCACCGTCTGAGGAACCGCCGTTACTGCATAGGTCGTGAACTGGTCCTTGCCGTTGACTGATACCTTGCTGCAGTTAGAGATCGTGAACGTGTACCCGTCCTTCTGGCCAGTCGCTAGATCGGGCGACAGCATGTGGGCCGATTGGGCATTTTGTGTCTCGCCGACCGAGCCGCCAAGGGCAGCCAGGTTGCAGGCAAAACCCTCTGCTGGATAGGTAGAGGAGTATTGGATCTCTGCCGTGTTGATCGCCTTCAGCGAGTTGCGCGCCGAAACTTCGTTTGCGTGCTTCTTGACGCCAATGAGATTCGGAATCGCGAAAGCAAGCAGGATTAGAATGACTGCCATGACGATGAGCAATTCCATCAACGTGAAACCGCTCTCGTCGCCCTGCCTGGAGTGGCCTGTCTGCCTTGTAGCCTTGCTGGTTTCCCTTATTTTCTTGAGTAGACGCTCTAACACTCGTTTGTTTCCTCCGCGTTACGAACTCCCTACTCTATATCAGCAGGCCACCTGGTCGCGTGTAATTTTCAGGTCCTTCAAGTTGCCCAGCACCGTCACCGCAACCGCGTCCGGTTGAAAGATACTCGCAGCCATTTCTTGGACGCTCTCGATGGTAACTTGCTCAATTTTTTCTAGTATCTCGTCCGTTCCAAAAAAGTGGCCGAAATACATCTCCTGCCTTGCAAGATTCGACATTCGAGAGCTTGAGCTCTCAAGACCGAGGACCATGTTGCCTTTGATCTGGTCCTGGGCGCGGCGCAACTCCTCTGCGGTAATCGGTTCGCGCTTCATCCTGCCAAACTCAGTGATGATCAGGTCGACCACCCGGGATGCTTTGTCGATCGAAGTGCCTGCGTAGACGCACAAGGAGCCAGCGTCGCGGTACGGGTTGAGTTCGCTAAAGATCGAATATGCCAACCCATGCTCTTCGCGCACGACCTGGAAGAGTCGTGAACTCATCCCGCCGCCAAGAATGCTGTTGAGGATGTAGCTGGTGTAGCGGTTCTCGTCTGCCACGGGGGGCGCGGGCACGCCGATGCACAGTTGCACCTGTTCCAGCGCCTTCTTATTTCTCATGACGATCTTCGCCCGCGGCTTCGGCGACGCGCCCGCTGCCCAATCACTTTGTCCGCTCTGCAGCGCTGCAAACTTCTCGCTGACCATAGCCACAAATTCGTCGTGGTCAAGGTTCCCGGCCGCAGAGAAGACCATGTTCCCACCGAAGAAGCGTCCGCCGTAGTAGTCGACGAGTGTCGACTGTTGGAATTTCTTCACCGTTTCACGCGTCCCTAGAATCGGTTTGCCGAGAGGATGATCTTTCCAGAAATTTTGAACAAAAATTTCATGCACTAGATAGTCCGGGTTGTCCTCATCCATCTTTATTTCTTCCAGAACCACTCCCCGCTCGCGCAGAATGTCTTCGCTGGCGAAAACCGGATTGAGGACCAGATCTGCGAGCACGTCGAGTGCCGGGGCGAGATGCTCGTCGAGAACTTTAATGTTGAAGCAGATCGTTTCTTTGCTGGTGAAGGCGTCGAGGTTGCCGCCTATGGAGTCGACCTCACGGGCGATACGCTGGGCTGAGCGCGACTTGGTGCCCTTGAACACCATATGTTCTACAAAATGGGAGATGCCGTTGGTCTCAGGCTGTTCGTTTCGTGATCCGGTCTTCACCCATACTCCCATCGAGACGGAGCGCACGTGCTCCATTCGTTCGGTGAGAATGGTAAGGCCGTTCGGCAGGATGCTGCGTTTGATATTACGTTCAGATGACATGTCTGACTCTATTTTCTCATCCCTGACGCCCATGCGTTGGGCGGTATCATAGAGTCGTACAGTGGAACAACTAGCCCAACCCGGTGCACCGATTGCGCAGGCCTCTCCCGTCTTTGGCATGTCATATCAATCACTTATGGAGCATTATGCATTTCTTACATTACCTCCATTCCGTATCAAGCAGATTCTACATGCTGTCTACCGCCAACGGGTTGCGAGTCTAGACGACATAACGACATTGCCTCGTTCGCTTCGGGAACAACTGAGAGCGAACGGGGTCACGGTTGGCATCCCTGAGATTGCGGAAACCTTTCGTTCTGTTGACGGCACGGAACGCTATCTGGTTCGCTGTGCTGACGGTGAAGTCGTCGAGACCGTATGGATGCCCGATGGCGACGACGGCGAACAGGGCGACGGCAGCGAAGCCGCCGACGAGGAAGGGGCCAAAACATGGCGTCGCGCAACGATCTGCATTTCGAGCCAGGTAGGCTGCGCGGTGAATTGCCAATTCTGTCTGACGGCAAAGCTGGGCGTGAAGCGGAATTTGACCGCCGGCGAGATCGCCGGTCAGGTTGCGGCCGTCCTCAATCGCCATCAAGTTGACACGGCGAAAAGCCGTATCAACCTGGTTTTCATGGGAATGGGCGAACCGTTTTTGAATTATGACAACTTCATCGCATCGGTTCGCCTGTTAAGTCAGGAGATGGGTATTGCTGAATCACGGATGACGGTATCCACTTCGGGCATCCTTCCCGGAATCACGCGCCTCGCCCAGGAAGCGATCCGGCCAAAACTCGCACTCTCGCTCAACGCTTCGAACGACAAGGTACGAGAAGCCATCATGCCAATCACGCGCAAGTGGGACATCGCGGCGTTGATTGATGCGCTCAGAGACTTCCCCCTGCGGAACCGTGAACGGCTTACCTTTGAGTACGTCCTGCTGGGCGGAGTGAATGACGCTCCCAAGCACGCTCAAGAGCTAGCAGCAATTGTCTTGCGATCAGGTCTGCCAGCCAAAATAAATCTCATTGCATGGAATCCAGGCCCCGATGTTCCCTACTCCACACCCGATCCACGAGAAGTCGCTCGCTTTCAGCAAACACTCATCTCCGCAGGAGTACCCGCCTTCCTGCGCAAGCCACGCGGTCGCGATATCTTCGCTGCCTGCGGACAATTGAAGCGCACGATCAGCGTCGACGCTATTGCCGCAGCTCCTCGCTGATTCGTCAGCGCCTTCCGGCAAACCCAAGCTTCAGAATTTCTTCTGCCACCCGGTCGTAATTATGCCGTAGAACATTACCCTCGAATGCGAAGTCCCCGGCAATCGTCTTCACACCGAGCGCTTCGATGCGCGCGATGTCGGCCTCGATCGGTGAGCTGCCCTCGCTCTTGTAGCGCGCCATCAACTCTTCTGACACATGCGACGTGTTGACCAGCGCATAGTCGAATACAGGCTGCTGCGTGTGTTCATAAATACGCTCGATGTGTTGGGAAGCAGTCAGGTCAACGCTTTCGTTAGCTTGCGTCATCAAGTTGCAGACGAAAATGCGTACACCTCGCGCATTTGCAAGCGCCTCAGGAATTCCATGAACAAGCAGGTTCGTCACCAGGCTGGTGTAGAGCGAACCGGGGCCGAGAGTGATGACATCCGCGCGTCGAATTGACTCCAGCGTCTGCGGGAGGGGCGACACCTGCGCCGGCTCCAGCATCAACTCCACGATGCGTCTTTGGCTCGCTGTAATGTTTGTCTCGCCCCGGACGAGCGATCCATCATCCATGCGCGCTGCCAGCGTCACGTTTGTGTTAGTGGCTGGAAAGATATGACCACGTGTGGCCAGAATTTGTGAAGAGAGCTTGACGGCTTCAGCAAAATCACCGGTCACCGCCGACAAAGCGGCGACAAATAAGTTTCCGAAGCTGTGTCCTTCAAGACCCTCGCCAGAGTCGAAACGATATTGGAAGAGCCGAGAAAGCAGGTGCTCATCCTCAGACAATGCCACCATGCAATTACGCAAATCCCCGGGGGGCAAAATCTTCATTTCATTCCGCAGCCGACCGCTGGAACCACCGTCGTCGGTCACAGTTACTACCGCCGCGAGGTCAGAAATCAGCCATGGCGCGGTGCCACACTCGGACGCAGACAGGGACGAACCCGTCGGCGAAGCCACATAGCGCTTCAGGCCGCGCAGCAGGGTGGACAAACCCGTGCCGCCGCCAATCGCCACGACCCTTAGTGAACCGTGCGGCTCGACCTGCGTGGAGGAGGAAACCTGATCGGTCAATGAGGCTGTCATGAGCCCCTTATTGAATTTCCGGATAAAGCAACTCGGTAAATCGCGGGTCGTCGCTCATATCCTGAAAATCAGAATCGCTACGAGCCTGAATCCGATTACGTCCATTCAGCCGAATCGCCTCTGTCAGGTGTTCCAGACAACGCTCGCGTTCGCCGGTCATGCTGCTCAGCACTGACAATCCGTAGTATGCGTAATCGGCTTCTTTGTCCTTCTTCAAAATGAAGTCGAATTGTTCTCGCGCGTCGTCATAATATCCCGTGTTCAACAACGAGATCGCGTAATCGTACTGTTCTTCAAGCGAGGCGAAGTCCGTTCTACCATCAAGCAACTGGCGCTCGCAGGCCGACAGGTGGACGCGTATGCGCTCTGCCATATCAGTCGGCGAAGACTGCAGCAGTTTGTCGAATGCGGTGCGTGCCTTCTCAAACTTCCGCTCCTGCATCAGGCGCAGCGCGCTCTCGTAGTGTTCCATCTGCTGCTTGCGCGCAGGGTCGATAGCGGGCTTCACTTTCGCCGCAATTGTTTTTGGGGTAGTACGTCTCAGGGCCGTGGGCTGCTTCTTTACATCGCGCATAAGCTGGGGATTTCCTTCGGCTGTCTTCACCCTAAGTTGGCTCGGCGTAGAGCTTCTATACGGGGTACGCCGACAGTGGGATGGTTATACCCACTCGTAAGTGTAGAGTCAACCGTATCCACCTCAGTATGGCTACGCGGGGCCCCCCGAGGGATGCATTTGCTTCAACCCCAGAGACATCTATCGAGCAGATGTCAGAACACCAAAGCTTAGATGCCTTGCGCGGAAACTCGCAACGGCGGTTTTAGAGAGTCCCTTAGCATTACTGAGCGGGTCCCGCACCCTGCGGCTAAGGCCGACTGCCGAGAGTTCACTCCCCCGAGATGGTAAAATTAATCTATTCATGCCGCAGATTCAGCGTAGAAAGACTGTTACCGCAACCATTGGTCACGTCCGCGTCGGCAGCGACGCTCCAGTCGTCGTCCAATCCATGACGAACACCGACACTGCAGATATCCCAGCCACGATCCAGCAGGTCGCGGCATTGGCGCGTGCGGGTTCCGAATTGGTCCGTGTAACGGTCAACAACGACGAGGCCGCGAAGGCGGTGCCGGCGATCGTTGATGGACTCGCCGCGCAAGATGTGCACGTTCCAATCATCGGCGACTTTCACTACAACGGCCATCTGCTGCTGAAAAAGTTTCCTGAGTGCGCGCGCTCTCTCGCCAAATACCGCATCAATCCCGGCAACGTTTCCATCGGCCGCAAAGACGACGACAATTTCCGCACCATGATCGAGTGCGCTGTCGAGAACGACAAACCAGTACGTATTGGCGTCAACTGGGGCTCCCTCGACCAGGCCTTGCTCACGCGCATGATGGACGAGAACTCGCGCAAGGACGAACCCAAAGAAGCCCGCGACGTGATGATGGAAGCGATGGTCGTCAGCGCGCTCTCAAGCGCAGAGGCAGCCGAGCGCTACGGTCTTGCTCATGACAAGATTCTCATCAGCGCCAAGGTATCGAATACGTGGGACTTGCTTGACGTCTACGAAATGGTGGCTTCCCGGTGCGAGTATCCCCTTCACCTCGGCCTGACTGAAGCCGGCATGAGCATGAAAGGCATCGTCGCATCGACTGCCGGCCTCGCTCCATTGCTGCTGAGAGGAATCGGCGACACCATTCGCGTGTCCCTTACGCCCAAACCAAATGGCGACCGCACGGAAGAGGTCCACGTTGCGCAGCAGATTTTGCAATCGCTCGGCATTCGCAGTTTTACACCGCAAGTGACCGCATGCCCCGGTTGTGGGCGTACGACGAGCACCTACTTTCAAGAACTCGCTCAGCAAATTCAGGATTATCTGCGCGAGAGCATGCCCGTATGGAAGACGCGCTATCCCGGTGTCGAGCAATTACATCTCGCCGTCATGGGCTGCGTCGTGAACGGCCCGGGCGAATCGAAACACGCGAACATCGGGATTTCCCTGCCTGGCACATTCGAAGATCCCGTGGCGCCCGTCTACATCGACGGACAAAAGGCGATGACCCTGCGCGGCGACCACATCGTCGAAGAGTTCCAGCGCATCCTCGAGGACTATGTCGAGAACCGCTATGGCGCTGGCCGTTCAGCGCATCAGGTCGTATCCGCCCAGGCTGCGCCGTCGGACCTCGTCACCATTCGCTGACTAGCTGTTTGCTTTTCTGCTAATGCGGGGTTGAGCAGCGGTCATTCGTAACCTAGTACCTGGCGCTCATTCCCGTATGCTGCAGTCAACTTCCTTCCACGGGGTTCGCTCAGGTCGATGCGGCACGTCCTCGCATGCTTACTGCTGGCCGGTGCCGCCTCGGCTTCAGCGTCGACGTCGACGCCTAAGAACTGCATCACCCCCGAAGACACGATGAAGAATCTGGGAAAGAATGTCTGCCTGCGGGCGCACGTCTACGACGTGCAGGAGACAGACACAGGCACCCGTTACCTCGATGTCTGCGCCCCACAGGTCAAAGATGACGAGTGCAAGTTCTACATCGTCTCGTTTCAAAGCGACGAAAAACACGTCGGCAATCTTGAACCGTTGCGCAACGCCGACATCGAAATTCGCGGCACGGTGCGTGAATATCACGGGCGCGCAGAGATCGTGCTGAACGATCAGCAGCAACTGCACAACGGGAAAGAAAGATTCCGGCCGAATCCCGCCCTGTCAAAGTTCGACGCATCCACTGGGCACGTAGCGTTCAAAGACCCCTCGGCGTCACTCGTAGTGCATGCAAATGGAGCGTTCTCGCATCGGTACGGCAAAAGCGCAACCAGCAAAGCCAGCACATCAAAATAGGGGAGACCCCCGCTTTCTCAGTTCACGCAACGGATAGAGCGTTCCGCGCCACAACACACCTCCGCGGGACCATGTCAGCACAACGGAACCGACCAGCGCTGCCGCCAATGCAACCGCAGCGATCGGATACGTCACCACATAAAGCGGGCTAATACCGTTAATCCGTCTGTATTTTCGTGCGATTGCGAACATCGAAAGCACGATTAGCGCGCACGGGATCAGCAGAAGGTATGCTCCGAATGCGCCTGCTATCAGGCCCGCGAACGCGCCCGGGTAAACGAGCAGCAGCCATATACAAGCCAGCGTTGCCACCCACCAGCGAAACGCGAGCGCTGCAAACAGATTTTTGGTGAGGTTTCGGGCCAGTCCGACGCCGCCGGGCGCCCAATGCAATTGGACCATCATCGGCGCAATAGCGACGCGCTGGGCAAAGCCGGCTTGCTTAACGCGCTTAGCCAACCGCAAGTCCTCGATGACCTCCATTGGCGTTGCCTCGAATCCGCCGAGTTGTTCATACACATTGCGCCGGATCATGTTGAACGCGCCGATCCCAACAATGTCGCGCTTCGCCGTCGGATCAGCGACACGCCATAATCTCGACCCCAGACCGGAAAGCACCTGCATGAATCCGATCATGGAGCGTTCGCCCACCGTCTTCATCACCAGCGTCGGCACGATCACGAAATGGTCTGCGCCAACCTTTTCAGCATGGGCGACAGCCCGCGACAGCAGGTCCGGAGCAAATAGGACATCTCCATCCGTGAACAGCAGCCAGTCTGCCTTCGCGTGCGTCGCACCGAGATGCATGGCGTGTGGTTTGCCCATCCATCCGTCGGGAAGCTCCGGAACATGGATGACCGCAACGCGCGTATCCTGAGACGCGAAGGACTCCATAATTTCGCCGGTCGCATCAGAGGAGCGATCATCGACGGCGATCACGCTTAGCCGCGGATAGTCTGAGGCGACCAGAGAAGCGAGCGTGGCCTGGATGTTTTCGCCTTCATTCTTCGCCGGCACAATGACCGTCAGAGTTGGCAGTGCACCGCGCGCTGCTTCACTCATTAGTGGTTCGCTGGCAATGTCAGGAACGCTATCGAGGTTTAGTGCGATTTCGCGGGCGCGGGCCACCCAGAACGCCGCTAGAAGCCACGCCAGGACTAATAACGCGAAATACATTCGGTTATGTTCCAGCCGGAGTCATCGCCACTTCGCGATCAAGCTCCGGCGCGAAGCGGGAACCCCACAACAGCAGCAGCCCTCCGGCCAGCATGGATACCAGTGTGATCGCAAGCCCATTACGCAGCGAACTCGCATCGGATATGCGGCCGATGAGCTTGGGCGACACCGCATCGCCCAAAAGGTGGATGAGCAGCAACTCCAGCGCAATTGCGGTCGCGCGGATTTTGGCTGTCACCGAATTCACAATCGCCGCATTTAACGGACCTGTGTTGAGAAAGAGAAAGAAAATCGCGACTACAATCGCAGGCACGATCCACTTTGCCGTTCCATAGAACGCTAGCATTCCGAACGGGATGCAAAGCAGCAAGCTCCACGCGGAGAGCAGATAGAGCGCACCGTTGTTGCGCTGCAGCCAGCGTTGGGCCAGCCAGCCACCGACGCCTGTTGCGACCAGGCCACACAGTGCCAGCGATGCACCCATGACCAGTCCGGCTTTGCTCACCGAATAGCCAGCAAATCGATGCAGAAAAGTCGGCATGTAGACAGAAATGCCGCCCATTGAAAACGTAAGAAGGACCATGCCGAAAGTTGCTGTCAGGTACGCTGGATTTTTGAAAAGGCCGACAAACATGCCGGCAAAAGTCGCCCCATTCCTCGGTGTCGCCACCCTCTCCGTCGCACCGCGTTCGGGTTCGCGCATGAAGAACAAGATGCATAGAGCTATCAACGCGCCTGGAATTGCAGACACGTAAAACGGAACACGCCAGCCATAATGTCCGCCGAGCACCCCTCCAATTGCGTAACCCAATGCTGCGCCGACCGGAATCGCGATGTAAAACCAGCTCAGCACACGATTGCGAGCGGTTTCGGGAAAGTAGTCTGCGATCAGCGCCGGAGCGAAGATTCCAAAACTCGCTTCTCCTATCCCTACCAGAGCGTGGCGAACGTAGAGTTCGCGGTAGCTGTGTACCAACCCGGTCGTCAGCGTCAGCGCACTCCACAGCAGCGCTCCAGCGACGATCAACGGCTTGCGGCGAAAGCGATCCCCCATCCATCCGGTCAGCGGAGCTGTCAGCATGTAGACGACAAAAAAAGCTGTCGTCAACTCCCCGATTTTCTCATCGTTGATGCGGAACTCCGACTGAACCAGCGTCTGCACGCCGGGCAATATGAACCGGTCGATGTAGTTGAAGAGGTTTAGAGATGTCAGCAGCACCAATGCAAGCAGCGCACCCTGGGGCATGCCCTTTGCAGGCGCGGCATCCTTCATCGGCGACTAACTCCGCACCGGTGGGTCCTGGCTGCGTGGGTAACGCGCTTCGACAACGGTGGAGATTCCGCCACGCGGGCGGAAATCGCCCTTCACAATCGCCCAGATCGGGTCGCACGCTTTCACTACATCTTCGAGAACCTGGTTCACGATGTTCTCTTGAAAGATGCCGAGATTTCGATAACTGAACAGGTATTCCTTTAGCGATTTCAACTCGAGACACCGAGCAGCCGGCATGTAGCGGATCAGGATTACGCCGAAATCCGGCAAGCCTGTCTTCGGGCAGACTGAAGTGAATTCAGGGTCATCGATAACGATTTCATACGCGGGAAACTGGTTGGCCCAAGTCTCGATCTCCGGAAAGTGAAAATCGAGACCCGCCTTCGCGTGGTCATCTGTATAACGGGGCGACACACTCATACCGAAATTGTACCGAGTTCGGGATGCAAAACGGTCGATACAAACGATTTTCGACCCAAAGCCCAAAACCAACATCTAAAGTTCTATGAATAAGGAACAAGACGAAGAGCAGCAAAACGAAGCGCGCGGTTTGAGTGCGCTCTATGAACACATGACGAACGAAGAGTTGTATCAACTCGCCGCCGCCCCTGAGGACCTGACCACGGCCGCACAAAATGCTCTGGTGGTCGAGATGCTATCGCGGCAACTCGACGAAGCGGATAATCCCTACACCGGAAAAGACGTAGTTGAGTTCGCACCACTCGTTACGATCCGGCGTTTTGACAACGCATTAGAGGCCGAGATGGCGCAGTCGCTTCTGCGCTCCTATGATGTCCCCTCCAGCATCGCCGGCAATGAAGCTCTTCCCTTCGGCGCCAGTTTGCCTGTCGAGGGCGGCATCCGCTTGCAGGTTGCTCCGTCGAAGATCGCGGCTGCGGCTGAAATACTCGCCGCTCCGCCAACCGAAATTTCAGACGAAGGTACTGCCGTCTGACCACCAGACTTCGCGCTGTCATTTTTGACTACGGCCGGGTACTTTCTGGGCCTCCGCAGGACCATGCACGCGAGGCGATGCTCGCAATCACCAGACTCGCCCCCGAGGTGTTCGAAAGCCATTACTGGAGACACCGTCCTGCCTATGACCGCGGCACTTTTCACGGTTTCGGCTACTGGCGAGAATTCGCCCAGTCGGCCGCAATTTCTCTGACCGACAAGCAAGTTGCCGAGTTGATTAAGCAAGATGTCACCGTGTGGACAGCGACTGATCCAGTCATGGTCGATTGGGTGCGACGCCTGCACGAAGCAGGTGTTTTAACGGCCATACTCTCCAATATGTGTCGAGAAATCCGCGATCACATGGTTGAGAACTTTGTCTGGCTCGGTGATTTTCGCCATCTCACATGGTCCTGCGAACTTGGAATCTCGAAACCAGACAGCGCGATCTACTGGCATACGCTCGAGAAGCTGGGCGTGTCCGCCGAGGAAGCACTCTTTATCGATGATCTTAGGGAGAACGTTCGCGCTGCCGAGGCGCTCGGACTCCACGCGATACTCTTCACTACGCCTGCGCAGCTACAGACGGACCTGGACTTGCGCGGCCTCGCGACGCAGGTGCCGCCCGTTACGTCAAAACATTGAGCGGTATCGGAACCTGTTCGACGATTTCCAGATCGAAGCCTTGCAGCGCAGGAACGTGGGTTGGCGTGTTCGTCAGCAAGCGGATCTTGCGGATATTCAAATCACTCAAAATCTGACCACCTAAGCCGACCTGGCGCAGCGTGCGCTGATGCCGTTCTTCG
>DATMOZ010000146.1:0-5554 GCA_035567995.1 Acidobacteriaceae bacterium | reverse complement strand
CGTGTGTCAGGATTTCGCGCACGTGATGATCGCGCTGGTACGCGGCATGGGGATTCCATGTCGGTATGTGAGCGGATATCTTTACCGCACGCAGAACGATCACGAGCGCTCTGCGGTAGACGCTTCGCATGCGTGGGTTGAGGCATTGCTTCCGCAGGTGGGTTGGGTCGGGTTTGATCCGACGAATGATCTGATCGCAGGCGATCGGCATATTCGCACCGCGAACGGCCGCGACTACGCAGATGTGCCGCCCACGAAAGGCGTGTACCGCGGACGGACGACGAGCGAACTTTCAGTAGCTGTGCGGGTAGGCGCGTACGAAGATCCGCCAGCCCTGGATCAGGACCTCCCAATCCCGGAGGACTGGTCGATCCTGGTAGAAAAAGCGCAGGAGCCCCCGCCATCCCTGCCGCTGAGCGCATTACAACAGATGCAACAGCAGTAGGTAGCCTGCCCGGAAACCACCACGCCGAGACGCCCCGCGCTTGACAAAACGAGGGCGCGCGCGAGGGGTATCAGCCGCCAGTCCGCCAACACCTCGTCCACTGCAGGTATACCCGGCTCATACCTAAGTCCGAACCTAAGTTCAATTTCACGAAGACTTTAGGACTTTAAGTACCCCACCGGGGGTGGAGGTCATCCGATGTCGGTTTTCTTGAAGATGCTTTCAGGGATGGCGCGGATGATGAACATGATCGCCGCCCAGTAGCCGGGAATGTAGGCAACATCTTTCCGCGAGCGGATGGCGGCGGCGATTCCCTTGCCTGCCGCGTCGGCAGTTGCGGTGAGCGGGCCGGGCTTCAGGCCAGCAGTCATTTTGGTAGCGATGACGCCGGGTTTGATCGTGAGTACATGGGCGCCGGAGCGGTCGATGCGATTGCGCACTCCCGACAGGAACGCGGTCAACGCTGCCTTTGATGCGCCGTAGACGTAGAGGCTTTTGCGCCCACGTTCGCCAGCTACCGAAGAAATGACGGCGAGAGTGCCACGGCGTTGCTGCTCAAAGTAATTTGCGAGCCAGGTAATGAGAGAAACCGAAGAAAGGAAGTTGGTGTGAAAGACCTTCGCGGCCTCTTCGTAGCTGACCTGTGCAGCGAGCTGGTCGCCCAGTACGCCGTGCGCCAGGAACGCGAGGTCTAATGCCCCGAGTTGCTTGACCGCGCCTTCGAGCATGGGAATGTGCTGATCGGTACGGTCGAGATCCATCACATATGTGAACGCTTCCGCGGCGCCGCGGGTGCGCAGGTCTGAGGCCACAGCGGCAAGCTTGGCTTCGTTGCGGCCTACGAGACAGAACTGTGCGCCGGGCGTTACGAGGTGACGCATGGTTGCTTCGGCGATTCCGGAGGTGGCACCGAGAACGAGGATCCGTTTCGGCGAGAGTTGCTCAGCCATTATTTGTTACTCGCTTCCAAAAGTCAGAGGAAAAATGCGGGTCGATGTAGGCAGAAAAATCGCGCCACTGTGGATAGAAGGTTTGAAATTCGTGTGCGGTCATGCGCGCGTCTTTCGCGGGGTACATGCGCCCGCCGAGTTCGACGACCATGGCGCCGAGGCGCTCAAAGAGCGCGAAACTCGCGTTGGGTCTAATGGGAAAGTCGAGAGCGAGCGTGATGCCGGGCGCGGGAAATGACATAATGCCACGCGACGGAACGCTGCCAAAAACCTTGACCACCGTGAGAAAAGATGCCAGCCCCGATTTTGATATGGCGTCGAGGATGGCTACGAAGCCACGGTTGTCCGCGCCCCACGGGACGACGCATTGAAATTGCAGAAAACCGCGTGAACCGTACATGCGGTTCCAGTGAAGCACGGCGTCGAGCGGATAGAAGAAAGGCTCGTAGTCGATGAGCGATTCGGTGTGCTTGCCGAATTGCTTGTGGAAGTACACGGTGTTGAAGAGCCCGATGGTTGCACGGTTCAGTGCGAATTCTGGGAGGTCAAAGGGAAAAGCGACGCGGAGCCCGCTGGCGGTCTTGAGTGGCGCGGGCTCTTCGCTGTGGTCGCCCTGCATAAAGATGCCGCGGGCAAAATTTCGTCCGCGTGAGACGCAGTCAATCCACGCGACGGTGTACTCGATGTGCTGAGCAGCGCGGGTGAGCGCGAGAAACTCGTCGATGCCGTGAAATTGCGTTCCGCCGTAAACGATCTTGCGCGAGACGATGGGCTTCAGCTGGAGTTCCGCCCACGTGATGAGGCCGGTGAGCCCCATGCCGCCGATAGTAGCGCGGTACCACTCAGTATTTTCTGTTGGCGAACAGATGAAGCGCGAGCCGTCGGAGCGGACGAGTTCGAAGCGCGGGACGTGATTGCCAAAGGTGCCCGCGACGTGATGGTTTTTACCGTGGATGTCGTTGGCAATTGCTCCGCCGATGGTCACGTATTTTGTGCCGGGAGAGACGGGCAGGAACCATCCGCGCGGGACGGCGAAGTCGAGAATTTCTGCGAGCGTGACCCCCGCTTCGCAACGCAGCACGCCGGTCTGCTGATTGAAGTCGTAGAGGCGATTCATGCCGCGAGTGAGCAGCAGCGTGCCCTGATCGAGCAGGCAGACATCGCCGTAGCTGCGGCCCATACCTGCAGGCAGGCATTTGCCGGGCTGAATATCTGTGACCGGGAAGTCCGTGGTCCAGTTGAGCGGCGCTAGACGCGAATGAGTGGTGGGATAGCGTCCCCATGATTCAAACGCTGGACGCGGTGGCTTCGGCATATCTCCCATTAAAGCGCAAGAGTGCGACTAGACGGCAAAAAGGGCGACCAGAAAGGTAAGCACTCCGATGCCGAGACTTACGCGGTCAGTAAGAGCGAAGACGAGCGGGTCTTCGTCGAGTTCGCCACGTGATGCAAGGAGCCAGACGCGGCTGGTCCACCAGATGAGCAACGGTGCGATCATCCACATGCGTTGCGGATAGTGGTAAAGCGCGCTGACGGTGGGGTTACTGAGATAAAGAATGAAGATGATAACTGCGCCATACGCGGCGGACGTGCCGAAACTGCGCAGCTGTTCTACATCGGCGAGTATGTAACCGCGTCCGTTTGCAGGTGCTTTGTCCTGAGCGCGCAGGTTTGTGAGTTCGGCGAAGCGCTTGGCCATTGCGAGCGAGAGAAAGAAAAAGACCGAGAACGCAGCCAGCCACGGCGAGATAGGAATCTTTGTCGCGGCGGCACCGGCGAGAATTCGCAGCGTGTAGAGGCCAGACAGTACGAGCACATCCATGAGCACGACCCGCTTGAGGGCAAGCGAATATATGAGCGTCGCGCCGTAATACACGCAAAGCCAGAAGGCGAATTCGGGCGGCAGCCGCGTTGCGATCAAGCCCGCGATCGACAGAAATACCGCGACGATAATGAGTCCAACTACGGGGCTTAGATCGGCTGCGGCGAAGGGGCGGCGGGACTTTCGGTGGTGCCTGCGGTCTGCCTCGAGATCGAGCAGGTCGTTGACGATGTAAGCGCTTGAGGCGGCGAGGCTGAACGCCCCGAATGCGAGAAACGCTGACAGCCATAAGCCGCGATTATGGACCGCGTGGGCCAGCAACAGAGGCAGAAAAATGAGAGTGTTCTTGGCCCATTGATGAACGCGGATTGCCTTTATGAATGCGAAGACGAACCGCCGATGGTCAATGAACGAGTGAACCGGGCGTATGCCGGCAGCGCGAAGCCGGGCCCGCAGGGCTGGGGTTGGATTGGCCACCATCGGCGAGTTTGCGGCGCGCAGCAGCGGCAGGTCGGTAACGGCATTGCCGATGTAATCGAAGGAGCCATCGAAGCGCTGGACGAAGGCGTCAAGCTTGTTCTGGCCCGTCAAATTGGTTTTGCCGTCGCTCGAGAGAACTTCGTCGAAGATGCCCACATGCGCGGCGACGCGACGCGCAAGAGCGCCATCTGCTCCTGTCGCGAGATATAACTTGCGGCCGCTGGCACGCTCCGCCCGGAGATATTCAACCAGCGGACGGTTCAATGGCAAATGCGCTACATCGAGTTCCACGCGCTCAGTGACTGCGGCCTTGAAGGCAGCTTTGCCGTGTGCGAGCCAGCGTGGAAAGCGCAGAAGGTCCATCGGGCGGTTACGCGCGAGCACCAGTAACGTGTCAACCAGCGTGTCGCTCTTCACGAGCGTGCCGTCAAGGTCGACGCAGAGAGGCCGCAGGCGTGAGGCTTCTTCGGGCGCTTCGACGGGTGACGGCGATTGAAGAACGTCGGGCAGTCTAATGGTCCTCGATTGGTTGTGTTTCAACGGATTATATTCGCGCGGAGTTTTGGGAACGTCATTGTGCCAACGGAAGACGCACCTGAACCTCGCACCCACGTGCATCTTTACGATTCGCGAGCTTCACGCTGCCGCCGTGGGCCTCGACGATCTGACGCGCGATGACCAGGCCAATTCCGCTCCCACCGCTCTTGGTCGTGTAGAACGGGACGAACAAGTTCGCCGGGTTGGTTAGGCCTGGGCCATTATCAATGATGGAGATGCAGGCTTCGCTGTTGAATATTTTCCATGAGACTGAGACCTGAGGTTCGCCGAAGGCGATGTTCTCAAAGGAAGCTTCGACGGCGTTGCGCAGCAGATTAATCAGCATCTGCTCAACCTGATCGCGGTCGACATCGAGACGTGCTTCCGGACCGCCGACGAGGGATGCGGCGAGACGGGTTTCAAGTTGCACGATACGCTCCATCATCGGCGTGAGCGGCACGCTACTCCGCGTCGGAGACGGCAATTGCGATAGCTGGCGATAGGACTGGAGAAAACGATTCAGAGATTCGGCGCGGTTCTCGATGACCCCCAGTCCGCGGTCGAAGTCTTCGCGCTCGGTGCTCGCTTGATCGAGGCGCGATCTCAGGCTGCCGGCGATCGATTTGATAGGTGCGAGAGAATTATTGACTTCGTGACCGAATACGCGGATAAGACGCTGCCACGCCAGGCGCTCTTCGCGCCGGAGCGCGATGCTTACGTCGGAAAGCAGGAGTAGCTGGTGCGGCCTGCCCTGCTGGCGGAAGCCGCTGCGGCTGACCATCCAGCGGGTGGGACGCCCGCCAACGGAGAGCGTAACGATGCTGTCGGACTCGGCGTTGAATATCTGCGTGGCTCCGATTTCCTCGGCGGTGTGACCGAGCAGGGCGACTTCGTTTTGCGACAGCAGGCGCGCAGCAGCCGGGTTGGTGAGGCGCAGGATGTGGTCGGCGTCAAAGGCAAAGAGCGGCGCATCGACGGATGCAACCACGCGCTGCAGGAGCGCGGTGGCCTCGATGGCCGAGAGCTTCTGCTGTTGCAGGGTTGCGGCGAGCAGGTTGATTTCGCGCGAGAGATCGCCAAGAGCATCGGCGTTTTCTGCGCCGCGGGCGCGGAAGGAGAAGTCCTCTTCTCTCAGGGCAGCGACGACGTTCGCCAGGGTTTGCAGCGGGCGGAAAATGCTCTCCTGAAGGCGCAGAGCGGTGCCCCCGGCGACGACGATGATAATGCCTAACGTCCAGACCCATGCGACGGCAGGCGCGTTCAGGAAATAGAGCAGCAGGGTAGCAGCGATGAACCCCGGAAGCACAAGAAGGAACAGCA
>DATMOZ010000145.1:0-7144 GCA_035567995.1 Acidobacteriaceae bacterium | reverse complement strand
CTAGCGCCCGATGCTAGACTCGACTTCGGTGAGCGCTTCGGTGCAAAACGAGTTCGCGTTTCCTGCGTTTATTGCAGAGCGAAAAATATACACCGTGCATCAACTGGTGATGGCGGCGCGCGGCATTGTGGAGCGCGACTTTGCCGCCGTCTGGGTTGAGGGTGAAGTTTCCAATCTACGCAAAGCAGCTTCCGGGCACATTTACTTCACTTTGAAGGATGCCGACGCGCAACTGCCAGTCGTACTGTTTCGCCGCCAGGCGTTGCTGCTTCGGTTCGCTCCGATAGACGGCATGCAGATTTTGACTCGCGGGACGCTGTCGATTTATGAATCTCGCGGGCAGATGCAGCTCATCGCAGAAGCGCTTGAACCGCGCGGCGCCGGCGCTCTACAGGTCGCATTCGAACAACTACGGGATCGTCTACGCGCTGAGGGGCTTTTCGCGGCTGAGCGAAAGCGGCCTTTGCCGGCATTTCCTCGCACCATCGGCGTCATCACCTCGCTGCGCGGTGCGGTGATCCATGACATAGTTACGATCCTGCGCCGGCGCCACTCGTCGCTAAATGTGCTTGTATATCCTGCGCTGGTGCAAGGTGAGACCGCGGCAGCAGAAATGATCGCGGGTCTCGCTCACTTCAACACGTCGCAGCGCGTCGACATGATCGTGCTGGCCCGCGGTGGGGGGTCAGCCGAAGATCTCGCCTGCTATAACAACGAAGGGCTGGCGCGGGCCATCGTCGCGAGCGCTCTGCCCGTTGTCTCTGCCGTCGGACATGAAACCGACGTCACTATCGCGGATTTCGCCGCCGATGTGCGGGCCCCTACGCCCTCCGCCGCCGCTGAGTTGATCACCGCATCGCAACATCGGGTCGCCGAACACATCTCACAGCTCACACAGCGCATGGAACGCGGTTTACGCTATCAATCGATGCGTGCCAGAGAGCGCTACGAACGACTCGCCCTGGCCACTGTTTTTGTTCGGCTGCAGGGTAATCTCGCACGACGACACCAGCGTGTCGACGAACTGCGCTTCCGGATGGAAGCCTGTCTGCAATCCTGCATCGCGACAAGTCAACGCCGAGTGCACCAGCTTGCCGCGCGATTAAATCGGCGCGATGCGGCACGCGATCTACGCGACGCGCAGCAGCAATGGATGGCGATGCATACACGCCTTGCGCGTCAGAGTTTCGGGATATTCTCCGGTCCACTCGCGCAACTGCATCTGGCCACGGCAAAGCTTAAGGCATTTTCTCCGCTCGCGGTGCTTGAACGTGGCTACGCGCTCGTTTTCACCGCCGACGGCTTGCTCGTCAAGTCTGTTTCACAACTACAGCAAGGCGACAAAACGATCACCCGCATCGCTGACGGCTCTTTCGAGAGCCGCGTTACTAAAATCGATTTGCTTACTGAAGGAAACGAACCCATCGCATGAGACAGCTCTTTGGAACCGACGGCATACGCGGAATTGCCGGACAACCTCCACTCGACAAAGCTACGATTTATTCCACCGGAGTCGCCCTTGCGGCCTCTCTGCAAAGCCTGCACAGTCCGGTGCGCGTTCTTATCGGCATGGATACTCGGGAATCGGGTCCGTGGATCTCCAGTACAATCGCCGCCGGTCTCCGCGCCGGAGGTGCGCAGGTTGAGTTCGCTGGTGTGATCACGACGCCTGGAATCGCATACCTGACGCGCCTTCATGAGTTTTCCGCGGGCGTGGTAATTTCCGCTTCGCACAATCCTTGGCAGGACAACGGCATAAAAATATTCGGCACTGATGGCTACAAATTGCCGGACGAGGTAGAACTCGCCATTGAGAAAGAGATTTTCTCGCATCGTGACGGCGGGAGAAGCGGGGACGACGATACTACGCTGTTGAAGGAGCAGCCCGAATATCGGCACGAATATGTGAGATTCCTGCAATCTGCTGTTCCCGCGCTCGACTTGCGCGGAGTTTCGCTTGTGCTTGATTGCGCGAATGGCGCCGCGAGTGCCGTCGCTGGAGAACTCTTCGCCGGCTACGGCGGGAAGGTCACGCTCACCCACGCCGCGCCCGACGGCCGCAACATCAATGAACATTGCGGAGCTCTGCATCCTGAAATTGTTGCGGCCGAAGTTGTAGCCCAGAGCGCCGATATTGGAATTACGCTCGATGGCGACGCAGATCGGGCTCTCTTCGCCGATGCCAACGGCCACGTGATCAACGGCGATGCGGTCATGTTGGTCGCTGCCCGCGACATGAAGGAAGCCGGCACCCTTACCGGCGACACACTGGTCGCGACCACCATGTCGAACATGGGGCTTGAGGCAGCCTTGAAGCGCAGTGGTCTGAGAATGCTGCGTGCGCCTGTCGGCGATAAATATGTTCTGGAAGAGATGCGCCGCAGCAATGCGCAGCTCGGGGGAGAACAGTCGGGACACATCCTCTTCGCCGGCCGATCCACAACAGGTGACGGGCTGCTGACCGCATTGCTCCTGCTCGACATCGTGAGCCGCTCACGCAAATCTCTTGAGGAACTCACAAGCGATCTGAAGGTCTATCCACAAGTCATCGTCAACGTGCGCGTACGTGAAAAGAGGCCGCTGACCGACATTCCGGCTGTCACCCGAACGATCAGCAGCGCTGAGCGTGAGCTAGCCGACAGCGGGCGCGTCGTGGTTCGCTACTCAGGAACCGAGAAGCTCGCACGAGTCATGATCGAGGCAGAATCAGAAGAAGCGATGCGCCGCCATGCTGAAGCGATTGCCTCCGCGATTCGTAGCGAACTGGGGGCGTAAGCGATAACCCGGTTCGCCTAGACAGGATCTAAATCGCGCCAATTCGGGCCCATCCGACAATCCGCCACCAGCGGGACACTAAGGTCTGCTACTCCCTCCATTGTTTCCTTCACGAGCGGCGCAATTTCGCTCATTTCCTCTGGGGGGACGTCGAACAGGAGTTCGTCATGTACCTGCAAGATCATCTGCGTCCGCAACTTCCGCTGGCGCAATGTCGCGTCCAGACGAATCATTGCGAGCTTGATCAGGTCGGCTGCGGTCCCTTGTAGCGGAGTGTTGACGGCAGTGCGCTCAGCGAATCCGCGCAGATTTGCATTGCTGCTCAATATGTCTGGGATCGGACGAACGCGTCCGAGCATCGTCCGTACAACCTGCGTACGTCGAGTTTCCTCGAGCGTGCGATCGATGAACTCACGCACGCCCTTATACCGCTCGAAGTAAGTTTCGATGTAATGCCGCGCCTGATGCTGATCAATTCCTATGCCTTGCGCCGCTAATCCGAAGGCCGAAATGCCGTACACGATTCCGAAGTTGATCGCTTTCGCGCGATTGCGGGTTTCTTTTGTCATCTCCTCCGGTGGAACGCCAAACACCTCTGACGCCGTCAGCGTGTGAATGTCGCCTCCCGTGCGGTAAGCGTGAACCAGAAGCGGATCCTGAGAGAAGTGCGCCATCAGCCGCAATTCGATCTGCGAGTAATCGGCAGAGAGAAATAGGTTGCCGGGCGCAGCGATGAACGCTGCGCGAATTTCCCGTCCAAGCGCCGTGCGCACCGGAACATTCTGCAGGTTCGGGTTTGTCGAGGACAGCCGGCCGGTAGACGTTCCGACCTGGTTATAAGTGGTGTGCACCCGATGGGTGTCCGCGTCCGCGAGCAGCGGCAACACATCGATGTAATTCGACTTCAATTTCGCCAGCTGCCGAAATTCCAGTACCAATCGCGGGACCTCGTGCAATTCCGCGAGGTCTTCAAGTACATCCTGCGCCGTTGAAATTACTTTCCCTTTTCCATACTTTAGCGGCTTCGGCAGAGCCATTTTGTTGAACAGAACGTCGCCCAGTTGCTTCGGCGAGTTGATGTTGAACCGATGGCCCGAGAGATCGAATATGTTTTCTGCGAGGTCAGTCATGTCGCGCTGCAAACGGGACGACATCTCGTTGAGAACACTCGGATCGACGCGTACTCCCGCCTGTTCCATACGTCGCAATACCGGCACGAGTGGCAGATCGATTTGTTCATAGACCTCCATTGACTGGGCTGATTCCACCTCAGCGCGTAACACAGGCGTCAGCCGGACAATCGCGTCGGCAGCGGCCGGCAAGGCTGCAGGCGTTTCCTGCTCCTCGAGCGAGCGATGCCCGAATCGCGCGACGATGTCGGGAAGTGTGTGCGTGCTATGCGTTGGATTGATCAAATATGAATAGAGCGCGAGGTCGTCGCTGACACCATCGAGCGCGAATCCGGCGGCTTCCACCTGCGCCTGCATTGATTTCCAATCGCAGACCGATTTCGGAATCGCCGGGTCTGCCATCGCGGCGCGCAAGGCCTCATCTTTTCGGAGGTCGACGCGCAGCGCTTTTTCTGGCCCCGCAGCGACGCCGACGAAAAGAGTCTCTGCAATTTTTGCTGCAACACTTCCAGCAAAGTTGAGAAGTCCGGTCGACTCTACAGCTTCTTCCTCCGCTTCTTCACCTTCTGCCGGGGGCGGCGGAGCGATACCTATCGCGACAGCCATACCGGTATCTTTCGCGCCCTGCAACAAGGCAGCGATATCAGAAGGATCCGGCTCCAGCACGTACTCGCTGCGGGGGCCTTCTTGCGGCTGCACCAGCGGACCAAGCTCCTTGAGCAGCGAGGTGAACTCCAGTTCCGAATACAGATTGCGCAACGCGGCGATGTCGGGCGGCATGGTCTTCATCGCCTCGAAATCAATTTCTATGGGCACAGTCGTGTGAATCGTAACCAGCTCTTTGCTCAAGAGAACCGTGTCGCGATTGTTCTCCAGCGACTCCCGGTAGCTCTTCCGCTTGACTTCGCTCGCGCGTTCGAGCGCAGCTTCGACCGACCCGAACTGTTGAATCAGCTCGACCGATCCTTTGTCGCCGATGCCCGGTGCGCCGGGAATATTGTCGATGGAGTCGCCGCGTAACGCCATCACATCAATCACGCGTTCCGGTTCGATGCCCATGAGTTCCAGCACCTTCTCGCGATCAATGACGAGATTGTCTTTTTGCGGATTTAACACGCGCACGTGTTCATCGACCAACTGCATCATGTCCTTGTCACTCGACACGATGAAGACCGGATGGCCTGCCTTTGCAGCTTCACAGGACAACGTGCCGATCACATCATCAGCTTCAAAGCCTTCAGCCGCGAGCATGGGAATGCGCATTGCTTCCAGCGCCGCGCGAATATAGGGCAGTTGCTGCGAGAGATCACCCGGCATTTCCGTGCGATTCGCCTTGTAGCCCTTGTATGCGATTTCGTCGAAACTCTGCGTCTTGATATTGAATTTGCGCACGCTCGTCATTGTTTTTGCGCGCGCATCGCGGAACACGGGCCCGCTCAGATCGAAGATTGCGGCGAAATATTCCGGGGCAAATTCGGCGCGCAGCTTGTTCAGCATGTTCACGAACACGAACGTCGCTGCCGTGGGAATTCCACCGCGCGTCGACATCGGGCGCGAGCGCATCATCGCGTGATATGCGCGGAAGATGAAGGACATCGTATCGAGCAGAAAGATGGCGGGCTTTTGCGACTCAGGCATTCTTCCTGAGTCTAGCAATTGCGGCGCCGGGTTCGCCTAGGACAGAAACATCGCATCTCCATAAGAAAAAAACCGATACCGCTGTTCGACAGCATGTTCGTAGGCACGCATCACAGGCGCGTATCCCCCAAAGGCACAGACCAGCATGAGCAAACTCGATTGCGGAAGATGAAAATTGGTCAGCATCGCTTGCACAATCTGGAACTCTGCGCCCGGGGAAAGAAACAAATTTGTCGAGCCGGAGTGGGGTACGATTTTGGCGCCCTCGCGCATGCGCGCACAATGTTCCAGCGTGCGGACAGCCGTTGTGCCGACGCCGACAACTCGACGGCCTTCCCGACGGGCGTTGTTTATTGCATCTGCCGTCCGCACGGGAATGTTGTAGTGCTCCGCGTGCAGCCTCACGTCCGCCAGGCGGGTCGCGCGCAACGGCTGAAATGTACCGAGACCAACATGTAGAGTGACGTAGGCGATCTCCACGCCGCGGACACGCAGGCGCTCCAATATCTGTGGCGTGAAATGAAGCCCAGCAGTCGGCGCGGCAGCCGAACCACGTTCGGCTGCATAGATGGTCTGGTACCGTTCGCGATCTGTTATCGAATCTTCGCGATGGATGTACGGGGGTAGCGGTATGTGGCCGATCTCCTCAAGCTCGCCGTAGAAGTCCTTCGTCGCTGCAAACCTGACTGTCCTTTCGCCGAATTCCCCGTGGCTGATTACCTCGGCTCTCAATCGCTCGCGCCCCGTGGGATCGTCGAACCTCAACTCAGTTCCCGCCTTCAACTTTCGCGCTGGCTTCGTCAGAGTGCGCCAGGTCCACTCATCGATCTGTTCCGTGAGGAACACTTCGATGGGGTGCTCTTCTTCATGAGCAACGCGGCGTGCGAACAAGCGCGCCGGAATCACGCGGCTATCGTTCAGAACCAGCAGATCGCCGGACCGCAACATCTCAGGAAAATCGCGAAACTGCGCATCACCGGTCTTGCCGGTCTTGCGGTCGAGCGTCAACAGACGGGCGCCGTCCCTTTCGGCCGGTGGAGACTGCGCGATCAGTTCAGGCGGCAACCGGAAATCGAAATCAGAGACCAGCATCAGCGTGCCTCAGGCTTGGGTCCGTAGATTCCGCGTCTTGAACCCGGTTTGCCCTCTGCGATATGAAGCTCGGCCAAAGCACGCGCTCGATCCATTGCATTCTGCAATAGGGTCAGCGAGGCTTCGTGGTCTTCGCCGCGCTGGACATCGACTGGACGGGCCCAACTGACGACGACGCGAGAGAACGGCTTCGGAATCATGAACCGGTCCCAAGAGCGCAGCGTCCACGCCCGTTCCGCGAGTAAGTAAAACGTGCCGACGCGGGCTCCGGTCCATTGAGCCATCTTTACGGCGCCGGGCTTTGCGACATATGCGGGACCGCGAGGACCGTCTGAAGTGAAAGCTGCATATTTTGCCGCTCCGCTGTTCAGCGCTGATTGCATGGCGCGCAGTCCAACTGCCCCACCGCGCGAGCTCGAGCCGCGTACCGGAAGAAAATCCAGTCGCTCGACTGTGCGGGCGATCAGTTCGCCGTCAAAACTCTGGCTTATCAAAATTGCGATATTACG
>DATMOZ010000144.1:0-2671 GCA_035567995.1 Acidobacteriaceae bacterium | reverse complement strand
ACCCGTGCCGATCTGTACCGCTGAGGCTCAACGCGACGCGCTTGGATGACGGTAGCTTGCAGCAGCCTTAAGCGACCTGGGCGCCGGGCCGTCTACGCTCTCGCTTGGCTCAGAATGCGCCGGACACGCTTCGCCCTGACGGTCTCCGCTCGGCTGCGCCACACGCAGCCCGTCCGCGAGGAAGCGCCCACCTCCGCCCTTAGGGCTTCGGCGCGGCAGCCAGCGGGTGCCACAGCAACGCCCAAACGACGAGCGGCGTCGCGAGCGCCAGAGGTAAGAGCCAATACATGAAGTGAGGTAGGTCTCTCCAGACCGGCAACTGCCTTCCGTTGTCCACATAGAACGCGATCAACATGATGACGTAGGACAGGCTCATCCCCGTTATGTGTAGCCTGATCCAGTTCGGCCAACGTAGTTGGAGCGCCGAACGACCAAACCATGCACATCCGAAAGCGGCCGCACCTAAAAAGAACAAGTGATAGTTCTCTGACCAGCGCATAAATGCCAGAAAGGTTGCTGACAGTGAAAGTGCCAGGAGGCACCAGAAATAAATCGTACCAAACCTGGAATGTCGCCCCCGGCCCTTCCGGGACAACATTGCGCTTGCGCCAGTCACAACGCTCACTATCCCAAGCGGGATATGCAGTCCGATCACAACAGCAAGAAAGGCGGGGTCTGTTGAAGGAATAACGATGCCGCCAATGATGGTCGCTTCTCCATCCATCGCACACACCTCGGAACTAGCGTTCGCCCGGCCACCAAATCGACGGCGGGTCGCTCGCTGATATCTTCGTTGTCCGTAGCGCGATCAGATGGCTGCGCTTGTACGGATAGCCACGCACCTGCGAGCAGTTCTTGCAGCGCATGTAACGCTCAAGTTCATGGACCGGTGTGGACTTTGGCCGCCGATGTCGAGCACCACGGTCTGATGTGTGTCGCAGCCAAGGCAGCGGACTTCGAGATAAAGAAATCCAGCGTTGAGGGCATCGCCGAGCGTCGGCGATGGTTGCGCCGGACCGCGATAGCCGAGCATGTGCTGGTTCCACGCTTCGCAGGCAAGTTTGTCGGCTTCCTTGCGTGCCTCAGCAGCGCGCTCAGCCGATGCTCGGATCGAACTGCCGTAAATGGATTCTCGGGATTTGGTGCCCATGGCCCCGAAGGATGCGCCAGCGATGCGGGCATCGGCAAGCCGCTAGACCTTGCGGGTCGAAACGAAGCAAACCCCAGAGGCAGGCCCCCATTAGAGGGGTAAATTCCGGCGTGACGTCCGGCACCGTGGACCGCACGCCGCGCAGACGAAGCGGTCCTCGATGTCGGACGTGATCCGACCAGCGGTCGGCGCTCATCGCGCTCGATGAAGAATCTCCCGTCAAAGATCAGTGCTGCGTTCGCTTAATATGCATCTAATGGCCGGACTTGCGGAAGAATCCGGACGGGCATACGCGGTGCTCTAGGGCGAACCGTTTGGTCCTGACTTGCCTTTAGCTGCTCGGCGATTGCTGCATTATCGCGAGTGATTTGTGACAGCGCGGCCTTAAACTGCTCAGCGACTGCCGCATCGTCGCGAGTCATCTGTGACAGCGTCGCCTTAAGCTGCTCGGCGACTGTCGCATTATCGCGAGTCAATTGTTCTTGGCTGTTCTTAAGCTGCTCGATCCCTTGCGCCACGTTCGCGAGATCGCGCGCCATCGTTTGGAGCCGCTGCGCCAGTTCGGCAGACATCGGGGCGGCTACCGGAGCGTCTTGCGATGCGGTCGGAGCCAGAGGTGCTGATTGCGGAATTAGTGAAGTTGCCCACTGGCCAATGAGCTTGGCTGCATCACCGTAGGATGACTGCCAAGCGAAAGCAGTAACAACACAGGCAGACGCTGCCAATGGCAGCACGGTGAGAGCCAGGAATGCTGGTCTACTACGCGCTGACCGTCGGTCTGGGCCTGCAGGGGGCTTCTGCTGGTCCGAAGGATGACGCGCCACATCTTGTTCTAACTTGAAAACCGTTTCATTTGCGCGTGCGGACTGTTGATGAGCGCGCGCGTTTGCTTCTTCTATGCGCGCGATCATAGCATCGAGCTGATAAGGCTCCATCGAGTCCGGCATCGGATTTATCCTGCGTGAACTGATGGCTTCAACTGCCTGTCCACACCAAAGGACAAAAGAACCTTCTCGTAGTTCTGCTGCGACAAGCACTCAACGATCAAATCAACAAAGTCCACGACGTCATTGATCTTTTCAATCGCGGCAACCTTTACCGCCTGAGACAATTGACTGGTCAACGCCATCTCCTTCGGTGTGCTCCTCGGACCAAGCCGCACGAAACTCACCATAGAATTTCGAAATGTCGTCGCAACTAAAGCTGCAGATTAGGCTTGATCCGCCACTTTGTATTAAAATGCGCCAGAAAGGCTGCTGGCTGGCGCGGGTGTGTCGAGGACACGCGCAATGAGGCGGCTAGGACCAGCCGCTATCCGTGGATCGCGGAAGCCGCCCTAAAGTTCGCGGTCGAAGGCGTGGTGCTTGCGCCGGCGGGCTCGACTGATATTCTTCCGCCGTTTTTCATGGAGTTGGCTCGTGAAATTGCTCAGACTGGGCCTTGCCGCCGCGCTCTTCCTACTGGTGATGGCGTCACCATCAGTGCCGACTTACGCTCAAGCTACCGGTGCAAGCGGGAAAG
>DATMOZ010000143.1:0-3244 GCA_035567995.1 Acidobacteriaceae bacterium | reverse complement strand
TGACGCAGGATGATGCACTCGGCGCCAAGCGCGCGAAGCGTGATTCCCGTGTCGTGAAGCGACTCCCCTTTTTCGATGCTCGAAGACTGTGCGCTTACGAGCGCGGTGTCGGCGCCCAGCGCTTTTGCGGCCAGCTCGAACGAAGTCCGCGTGCGCGTTGACGACTCATAGAAGAGGAGAGAGACGCGCCGTTTCGCCAGCCGTGTGGCGCGACGCAGCGCCTTCTCGGCTTCGAGCGTGGCGGCAAGAGAGAGAATATCGCTGACCGCGGGCACATTGAGTTGGGTGATGGAAAGCAGCGAGCCAGGGTGATATAGGGAAACGGCGGCGCGCGTGGCGGCCTTCTTCTTCGCGGGCGTGGATGCTTTTGCCATGTGTGTCGTGACTGAACAAGCGCGAGGCCGGCTTCGCCTCAGGCTGACAACTTAAAGTGCAACAGTTAGTCGACGCGTTCGACGAGCAGCACCTGTTCCTGCTGGTCGATTTCTATCAGTTTTACTTCGATGATCTCGCGAGAACTGGTCTGGACGGTTCGCCCGACGAAGGTCGCATCGATCGGCAATTCACGATGACCACGGTCGATCAGGACAAGCAACTGCACGCGCTTCGGCCGGCCATGATCGAACAGAGCGTCGAGAGCGGCGCGGATGGTGCGCCCGGTATAGAGAACATCGTCGACGAGGATGATGTTGCGGCCATCGACATCGAATCCGATTTCACCGTTCTTGACGATGGGCCGGGGGCCTTCGGTCGTGAGATCGTCCCGGTAGAACTGAATGTCCAGCATGCCGGATTCCACCGGATGCTTCTCGATGTTGCTGATCAGCGCGGCGAGGCGCTTCGCCAGCGGCACTCCGCGGCGCTTGATGCCGACCAGGCCGAGGTTCTCTGCGCCGTCGTTTTTCTCGACGATTTCGTGCGCCAGACGCACCAGTGTGCGCTCGATTTCTGAGCCCGACATGAGGCGCTTTTTTTCGCGCAGTTGCGGTTGTGTATGGGTCTCTTGTTCTGTCATCAGAAGGTGCGCTGATGATACGGCGCGTCTGGCGAAGGCGGCAAGTAGGCGCTATGCGTTGCTGCCGCGCGGGGTGCTCATCCGCGCGGTGATCGCGCCGGCTGCGCCCGAAAGCACAATGACCAGCAGCGCGAGGAAGGCCGCGCTGGCCACGTATAGGCCCGCGCGTGCTTCCGGCAGATGCCAGAACTGCATCAGCGCGTTCCACTGGGCAATCGCAGCGGGGTTCGATGGCGCGCGTCCCGCGAGTTGATCGAGCATTGTGGTGTAAGCCTGGTCAAATTTGTTGCCCTGGTGCAGCACATAGCGCTGCAGAAACATCACGCAGGCGTCGGCAATGGTGAGCACCGTCGCGGTAAGCAAACCGAAGAGAAATCCGATGCGTGTGCCGAAGCGCGAATCCAGCGGGGAAGCGGGATGACGCCGGCGATAGAAGATGATGGTGGCCGCGGTGCCCCCAGCGATCCAGAGCAGGGTGCCGAGAGACAGCAACGAGCAAAGTATTCCGGTAACAAGAGATGTGAGGAGCGCGAGCCGGATCGCAGCGTCCCACTGCATGTTCCGACGCACCGGGGAAGTCTCGGCGGGTTGGGCCTCGCCGCCTTCCTCGGCTGGCTCAGGGTCCGGCTGGATCCAGCGGAGTTGCGGCGCGGCACAATGTGGACAGAAGGCCACCTCAGTAGAAAGCGTTTCGTCGCAGCGCTGGCAGGTTAATTCCATGGGGGTACTTTTGAAGCTATCCGATGCGCGGGGCTCTGGCAATGCGGCTTTTCGAGGCGCGCTTCAGCTAACTGGACTCCCCGCCCTCCGCCCCGTGAGGCAGGTCGAGCGACACCAGGCCAAACTTCGTCCCGCTGGCATCCGTGGGCTCGATGCCGACGATATGCTGGTGCTGTTTCGAGCCGGCCTTCAGCTCGAGGGACGCACCGCTCTCGCCGGTGTGGACGCTTCCGCGGTTCGAATCGTTTTCACAAGTCAGGCCGTCGCTCGTACGCGTAACTTTTCCGACCGCCTGATGGTTGCGGCATTCCAGAACGTCGCCGTACCGGCTGAGTGCTTTCTTGTAGAAGTCGATAATCTTGTCCTGCGGATCGCTACTCTGGTACTCCATCGCCTTCACATGAAGTTGGAAGCTGCCGAAGCTCATATTGATGTCGGCGGATTCATTGTTGTGGCCGCGTTTCGCAACGCGGACCGCGCCGGGATACTCCGGCAGTCCCACGTCAATGGCTTTCAGAGTATCGGTCTTGATATGCATGCCGCCGAGCGGAGTCTCGATCGCGACGTTGTCTTTCGCGCCGTCTTTATTGCTTGTTTTGGAGATGTAGCAGCCAGACAGAGAAAGAAGTGCTGGGACCGAAATCAGAAGTGCGAGGCGGCGACGCATGATGTGCTCCTTTTGCACCAACGCTGATATATACGCCATGCAGCCATGTTCGGTTCCTGCAGACGGAATTTTACAGTTGACACATTTACACGTAACACACAAGATATAGGGCGGTGGCGAACTTGGGCGCCATATGTCGCGCACCGTGGGCTCTCCTAGGGAGAAGGGCTCAGCGGAGGCAATGAACGCCACCTTATTTAATCGTTTACTCGGCCCTGCTGGAAAAGCAGGGCCTTTTTCACGCTCAAGCCTCGAAGAACTGACCTTGCAACTCCTTTGCTGCCAATCATTGAATCGTAGGTTTACTAAAACCTTACCGGTTCAAACATCATCTTTCGATGGTCCGTGTTCTAACACTTGGGGCTTACAGAACTGGCTCCAGGGTCTCAGGAGAACGAAATGAACCGTACGACTTTGAACTGGATTTTCTCAACGGCGCTAATCGGCGCCATATTCTCCCCATCTTTTGCACGGGCGCAGAATCAGGACCAAGGGCAGTATCAGGACCAAGGACAGTATCAGGACCAGGGACAAGGCCAGCAGCAAGGAGATCCCCCAGCGCGCGTGGCCCGGCTGACTTATGAACAAGGCGCTGTCTCGCTGCAGACGTCAGGCGCCGACCAGTGGAGCGACCCCGGGAAGAACTACCCGCTGACATCGGGCGACCGCATCTACGCCGATAACGGTGCCCGTGCAGAAATTCAAACGGGACAGACCGCGGTCCGCCTTAGCAGCGGGACCGATCTGACCATCACAAATTTGACCGACCAGCTGACCCAGTTTGGCCTGGCCCAGGGCACGGTGCGTCTCCGCACGTATGGAATCGATCCGCAGGCGACCGT
>DATMOZ010000142.1:0-2250 GCA_035567995.1 Acidobacteriaceae bacterium | reverse complement strand
CAGATCGTTACGCGTTGCCGGCAGGCCGATGAACTGTGTGCATCCGCCGATCGGGCACGCTCTCGATGCCCGCGAAGCGCTTGCCTATTCCTGCAATACCTACTTCGCAGAACTGGCTTCGCGCCTCTACGCGCAACGGGGCGGCGCTCGGGTCGCGGAGATTGTACGGACACGCGGGCTCGACCATCCCTCAACGTTGATACCGGAAGCGGCGCAGGGCGAAGTCCGCACGCCGCAATCCGGCGCGCAGGCGCAGCTGCTGGCTCTCGGCGTAGAAGGCATTGCTACGTCTCCCTTGTCGCTGGCCGAGGCGTACCGTGATCTGGCCCTCGAAATCACGCGGCCTGATGCAGCCCCGGCTGCGCATGTTGTCGCGGCGGCGCTCGAAGATTCTGTGCGTTTCGGCATGGCCGATTCCGCCCGGGTCGCGGGCATGCGCATCGCCGGCAAAACCGGAACAGCCAGCGCGATTGAAGGCACCGCGACACACGGCTGGTTTGCCGGGTACGCCCCCGCGGATAAACCTCGCATTCTGGTTGTTGTCTTTCTTCCGCACGGTCGCGGAGCAGATGCAGCGCGGTGCGCCGGAGCAATTTTTGCCGCGTGGTCAGGACGTCTCGCATGAAGCTTCTGAAATTCGCCGGACTTTTGATTCTTCTGACTGCATCTGTGCGAGGCTTCGCGCAGGCGAATCCTGAAGGCGACATCACAGTTCGCGTGCTGACGCTCGCGCATCTGCATCAACTGCAACTGATCCCGTTCAATCATGCCGCGACATTCAGAACCTGCGCTGTGTGCACGGCACATTCAGCCACCGATGCAGTGAACCTCACCGCGACAGGAACAAAAATTTCACTTGCGGGGAAAGGGTCGCCCTCGAAGACCACAGAAGTATTTGCCGACGGAAGTTTCCGGCTGCAAGCTCCCCAACAGCCACCACTGCTGGTGGTCGGCAAGTTGCATGTCACATCCAGCGCCAACCAGTTGCTTGTTCGTCTGACCCTGCCGATGGAACGCTATGTGGTCGGGGTGCTCAACGGCGAGACCGCTCCCGACGAGCCGCTCGAATCTCTGAAGGCCATGGCGATTGTCACCCGCACCTACGCGACTATGAATCGCGCGCGCCATCAGGCCGAAGGCTTCGATGTCTGCGACGACACGCACTGTCAGGTGGTGCGGTTCACTGCCGCGCGTCCGCTGGTGGAGCAGGCCGTAAGCGAAACCGCCGGCGAGACCCTGTGGTACCAGCGCGCACGGGCCCACGTCTTCTTTCATCAGCACTGCGGTGGAATGACGGCCGATGTACGCGATGTCTGGCAAAGCGAGGGTGTTCCGGCGCAAGTGCCTTACCTGCGCGCCCACCGCGATATCTATTGCGTCGTAAAGTCGAGCGCCGAATGGGAGAGCGAAGTCCGCCTCCACGATCTTCAGGACGCCCTGTCGAGGTCAGGCATCCAGGCCGATCTTGCCGCAGAGAACCTGACCATTGCGGCCCGCACGGAGACCGGTCGCGTACACACACTCTCCATTGGGACGCTCGCGATTCCCGCGAACACATTCCGCCTTGCTGTGAATCGCACACTCGGCTGGAGCACGATCAAGAGCGATTGGTACGAACTTGAGCGACGTGGCGACTCACTTGTTTTTCACGGGCGCGGTTCCGGCCACGGAGTCGGCCTGTGCCAGATCGGCGCGGCAGAGATGGCCCGCGAAGGGAATGACGCCGCCAGCATCCTGGCGGAGTATTTTCCCGGCACGAACGTCGGCGTCACCGCGAACGATCGTGGCTGGACCACTCGTGACGCAGGCGCGTTCAGCGTGAGCGCGACCGACGAAAGAGACCTGCAGCGTGCGCTTCCGCTGGCCGCCGCTGCATGGCAACGAGCGCATGCGCAGTTTCCTTCTGCAACAGCGCCGCATGTAACGGTTCGCATCTTCCCTAGTGTCGAACTGTTCCGCCAGTCAACAAACCAGCCGGGATGGGTCGCCGCCAGCACACAAGCCAGCATTATTTCTGTCGAGCCCTACCAGGTACTCGCGCAAAAACAACTTTTCGCTCCGGTGCTGGAGCATGAATTCCTGCACACGCTTGTCGAAGCGAACTGCGCTCCTGCCGCTCCGTTATGGCTGCGCGAGGGACTTGTCGAAGCACTCAGCAGCAAGCCCCTCCGCGCCAGTTCCGCTGCTTGGACTATCGAGAGGCTCGAACAGCAACTGCGCGCGCCTGCGTCTCAGGATGCTTCGGCTGAA